>DASVNC010000069.1:0-7018 GCA_036384055.1 Parvibaculum sp. | reverse complement strand
TGGAATCGAAAAACGGCTCTAGAGTCATTCGCCATTTCATGGAAACGACGAACGACTCTAAGTTATTGGTTTGGCGCGTTTCCGAACGGAAAACCGGATTCCACTTTTCCTGGAAACGCTCTAACTATTTATTTTGTCGCGGTTCCTGACGGAAAACCGCTGCACACTTTTCCTGGAACCGCTCTGAAACGCCTCAGCTCGCAGGCGTCGCCAGCTTCGCCTTCAGCGCCGCGAGGTAGGCGCGGATGCGGGCGGCGTTGACGCCGAGATCACTCATGCCGATGCGCGAGACAGAGCGCACATCGACCGCCGTGCCGCCGTCCTTTTCTGCGACGCGGATTGCGATATCGTCCTTGAAGTGGATCAGCTTTGTCGTGTCCGTCGCCTCGATGAGGCCCGTCTCCGGCGTCGAGGCGACGATCTGCCAGCCCATCTCCTGAGCGGTCGCCTGTGCGGCTTCGAAGACCTTGCCCGGCTGCTCGGCGACATCGAGCGTCGCGAGGTCGGGATAGGCCTCCTTTTGCAGATCGGCGAGGTTCGGCGGCGCCAGACGGTCGAGCGCGTTCGGCGCTTTCGCGTCTTCGCGGATCTTGGCGATGGCGACGAATTGCGGCGCGTTCGAGAGGTCGGTCGTGATGTCGTGAATGGGCGGCACTTTCGAGCCCTTCACCATCGTCGTTCCGACCGGCACCGCGGCGGCAAGGCCGATGGCGAGGCCGATAATGGCGACCAGCGTGCCGGTCTTGCGGCCCGCCAGCGTCACGACGATGCCGGCGAGCGAGATGAGCGCGGCGAGAAGACCGACAAGCGCCGACAGCGCGATGCCCGCAATCGCCAGCTTCGAGGGAATGATCTCGAAATGGGCAAGCGCGATCGCCGCGGCGACGATGACAAGGGCGGCAATGCCGATCCGCAAGCCCCAGGCGGCGAACCGCGACTGTTCGTTCATAACGCTCTCCCGATTGGTCTGGTTATTCCGCCGCGTTCGCGGTCGGCAGCTTGTAGCCCTTGAACTTCTCGCGCAGCACCAGCTTCTGGATCTTGCCCGTCGCGGTGTGCGGTATCTCATCGATGAAGACAACGTCGTCCGGCATCCACCATTTGGCGATCTTGCCGTCCATGTAATGCAGGATGTCTTCCCTGGTGGCCGTCTGTCCCTCTTTCAGGACGACGATCAGCAGCGGCCGCTCGTCCCATTTGGGATGGGCGATGCCGATGACGGCGGCTTCGGCGACCTTCGGATGGCCAACCGCCAGATTTTCGATCTCGATCGAGGAAATCCACTCGCCGCCGGACTTGATGACGTCCTTGGCGCGGTCGGTGATCTGCATGTAGCCGTTTTCGTCGATGGTGGCGACGTCGCCGGTATCGAACCAACCGTCCGCGTCGAGAATGTTGCCGCCCTCGCCCTTGAGGTAGGCGCCGGCGACGGCGGGCCCGCGCACCATCAGATGGCCGAAGGCCTTGCCGTCGGACGGCAGCTCCTTGCCGTTGTCGTCGGTGATTTTCAGCTCGACCGTGTAGATCGCCCGGCCCTGCTTCACCTTCGCGTCGATCTGCTTTTCGAGCGGCAGTTCGGCCATGTCGCCTTTCAGCGCGCCGAGCGTGCCCATAGGCGACATTTCCGTCATGCCCCAGGCGTGGAAAACCTTCACGTCGTATTTCTTCTCGAAGACCTCGATCATCGAGCGCGGCGCGGCCGAACCGCCGATGACGACGCGGTCGAGCTTGGGCAGCATGGCGCCGGTCTTTTCAAGATATTGCAGCAGCATCAGCCAGACGGTCGGCACGGCGGCCGTCACCGTGACCTTCTCCTTGTCGAGAAGCTCGTAGATGCTCTGGCCGTCCATGTTGGCGCCCGGCATGACGATCTTGGCGCCGACGGCGGGTGCGGCAAAGGTGATGCCCCAGGCATTGGCGTGGAACATCGGCACCACGGGCAGGATCGCATCCGACGACTTCATGCCGAGCGCGTCGCCCATGTTGGCGGCCATCGAATGCAGCACGTTGGAGCGGTGCGAATAGAGCACGCCCTTCGGATTGCCCGTCGTGCCCGACGTGTAGCAGAGGCCGCAGGCGGCGTTCTCATCGACCTTCGCCCATTCGAAGTCGCCGTTCTCCGCTTCGACGATCTCCTCGAAGCAGAGCACGTTGCGGAGCTTCGTCGCCGGCATATGCGCCCGGTCGGTCATCACCACGAAGGCTTTGACGCCCGGCAGCTTGTCCTGAATGGCTTCGAGTATGGCGACGAAGGTCAGGTCGACGAAGATGATCTTGTCCTCGGCGTGATTGATTATGTAGACGAGCTGCTCGGCGAAGAGGCGCGGGTTCAGCGTGTGACAGACCGCGCCCAGCCCCATGATGCCGTACCAGGCTTCCATGTGGCGGCCGGTGTTCCAGGCCATCGTGGCGACGACGTCGCCTTCCTTGATGCCGAGCCGCGTCAGCGCCTGCGCCACCTTACGGGCGCGCAAATGGATCGCCTTGTAGGTCGTCCGCACGATCGGCCCTTCGACCGACCGCGTCACCACTTCCCGGTCGCCGTGAAACCGCGCGGCGTGGTCGATGATCGACGACACGCGCAGCGGCCAATTCTGCATCAATCCCTTCATGGCTCTGTCCCTCGCCCCTCAATTTGCCAATGCGGCCCCTGCCGATGCCGGGCCGTCTGGTTTTCGGGCAGTCTAGTGGCTTCGCCGCGAACCGACAACTTGGCCGAAGGGACGGGCGGGGCGGAGAATTCTTGCCACGAAAGGGCTTCCGCCCGCTAATCTCAAATCAAAGCATCACAAAAAATAGAGGGGCGTCCCGTGACCGAGCCGCATTTCCGATCCGCCAGCGAACTCATTCGCATGATCCAGCGCCGCGAAACCAGTTCGCGCGAGTTGCTGGAGCATTTCATCGCCCGGGTGGAGCTGCACAACCCGAAGATCAACGCCGTCGTCGCCAAGGATTACGACCGGGCGCGCAAGAAGGCGAAGGCCGCCGACGAGACGCTGGCGCGCGGCGAAAATCTCGGGCCCCTGCATGGCCTTCCCATGACGATCAAGGACGCCTTCGAGGTCGAGGGCATTGTGACGACGGGCGGCGCGCCGGAATACAAGGACCATGTGCCGGCGCGCAGCGCCACCGCCGTCGAGCGCATTGAGGCGGCGGGCGCCGTCATCTTCGGCAAGACCAACGTGCCTTACATGTCGGGCGACCTGCAGACCTATAACGACGTTTACGGAACGACCAACAATCCGTGGAACCTCGCCTGCGGCCCCGGCGGCTCGTCCGGCGGCGCGGCGGCGTCGCTCGCCGCGGGGCTCACCGGGCTCGAATTCGGCAGCGACATCGGCGGCTCGATCCGGACGCCGGCGCATCTGTGCGGCGTCTTCGGGCACAAGACGACGTTTGGCATCATTCCCAAGCGCGGCCATATCAGCCCGCCGCCGGGCACGCTGCGCGAAGGCGATCTCTCCGTCGCGGGGCCGCTCGGCCGCAGCGCCGAAGACCTCGGCCTTCTTCTCGGCGTTACGGCGGGACCGGACTGGGGCATGTCGTCGGGCTGGAAGCTCGACCTGCCGCCAGCCCGCGCCCGCTCGCCGAAGGAGCTGCGCGTCGCCGTCTGGATCGACGATCCCTTCTGCGACATCGACGCCGAAAGCGCCGCCTTGATGAAGAACGCCGCGAGGTCGCTCGAAGACGCGGGCGCGCATGTCGACTGGAATGCGCGCCCCGCCTTCACGCTGGCCGAGATCACCGAAATCTATCTTGTCCTTCTCCACTCCGTCGTCGGCGCGGGCTTTCCGCCGGCGCTGAAGGAACGCTGGATGGAAGCGAAGAAGAGCCTCGCGCCCGGCGACAAGAGCCATGCGGCCCTGCAGATGATCGGCGGCACGATCGGCTATGCCGATCGCATGGTCTGGGAAGAAAAGCAGACGCGCATCCGCGCCAAATGGGCCGACTTCTTCAAGGGCTACGACGTCGTGCTCGCGCCGGTGCTGATGCGCCCCGCCTTTCCGCACGATCACGCCTCCAACTGGCATGCGCGCAAGCTGACGGTGAACGGGAAAGAGCGGGCATATATGGATGTGCTGATCTGGGCGGGGCCGGCCGTCGTCTCCTACCTGCCGGGCACGTCCGCGCCCGTCGGCATAACGAAGGAAGGACTGCCGGTCGGCATCCAGATCATCGGCCCGCATATGGGCGACCGCACGACCATTGCGGTGGCGGGGATGATCGAAGAGATCAATGGCGGCTTCAAAGCGCCGCCGGGATATTGAGCGCCGGGAGACCGCGTCTCGAAGGATGCGGCCCCGGGCAACGCCGGTATTTCCGCCCTAACCCGAGCCAGAATCTGAGCTTTTGACACCCGGCGTCTTCGCTCCCATATTACGGCCAATCCGAACATGTGGTCCTTCAAGGAGCGTCCTATGGCGAGCTTGAGCAATGCCGCCGTCCGCGATGTCGAGACGGTGATCCACCCCTATACGAACCTCGACGCCTTCCGCTCGACCGGTCCGATGATCATCGAGCGCGGCGAAGGCATTCATGTGTGGGATGCGGACGGGCGCAAATATATTGAAGGTCTCGCCGGGCTCTGGTGTACCTCGCTGGGCTACAGCGAGCCGGAGCTGATCGCGGCGGCGACAGAACAGCTACGTCAGCTTCCTTTCAGCCACGTCTTCGGTGGCAAGAGCCATGAGCGCGCCGCCGAGGTTGCCGAGAAGCTCAAGGCCATCGCGCCGCACAAGGCGTCGAAGGTTCTCTTCTGCGGGTCGGGCTCGGAAGCCAACGATCAGCAGGTGAAGCTCGTCTGGTACTACAACAATGCGCTTGGCCGCACGAAGAAGAAGAAATTCATCTCGCGCCTGCGCGGCTATCACGGCGTCACGGTGGCATCCGCCAGCCTCACCGGCCTCACGCCCAATCACAGCGACTTCGATCTGCCGCTCTCCTTCGTTCGCCACACCGACTGCCCGCATTACTACCGCTATGCAATGCCTGGCGAAACGGAAGACGAGTTCACGACGCGCCTTGCCGCCAATCTCGAAAAGCTGATCCTCGAAGAAGGCCCGGACACGGTTGCCGCCTTCATCGCCGAGCCCGTCATGGGCGCCGGCGGCGTCATCATTCCGCCGGAAGGTTACTTCCAGAAAATCCAGGCGGTGCTGACGAAATACGACGTCTACTTCATTGTCGATGAAGTCATCTGCGGCTTCGGGCGCACCGGCAACATGTTCGGCAGCCAGACGTTCGGCATCAAGCCGGACTCGATCTCGGTCGCCAAGGCGCTGTCGTCGGCCTATGTGCCCATCGCCGCCGTCACCATCGGCGAGGAGATGTATCAGGCGATGCTCGACGAGAGCAAAAAGCTCGGCACCTTCGGCCACGGTTTCACCTACACGGCCCATCCGGTCGCCGCCGCCGTCGCCGCGAAGACGCTGGAGATTTACGAGAAGCGCAACATCGTCGGCCATGTCCGCTCGGTCGCACCGCGCTTCGAGGCGCGCGTCGCCCGGCTCGGCGAACATGCGCTGGTCGGCCATTCGCGCGCCAAGGGATTGCTCGGCGCCATCGAGCTTGTCGCCGACAAGGCATCGAAGCGCGCCTTCGACGTTAAGGCTGGCATCGGCGGCGCGGTTCAGCGGGCGGCCGAAAAGAACGGCCTCATCGTCCGCGCGCTCGGCGGCGACATCATCGCCTTCTGCCCGCCGCTGATCGTCACGGAAGCCGACGTCGATGACATTTTCGACCGCGCCGAGAAGGCTCTGGACGAGGTGGAGGCGTGGATTTCGAAGGAAGGCCTGCGCGCCGCCTGACCGCGATGAAGGAAATCCGTTACCAGCTTATTTTTGAAGGCAAGGTCTCGCCCGAAGACGATCTCGGCGCGGTCATGCGCGTCGAGACACGTGCGCGCTTCACCGCTGACGCCGACCCGTTGTTCTCGACCGGCGCGCCGGAAGCGGTGCTTGACGCGCGGGTCGTGCCCGACGAATTCGGCGGCTTCCGCGAGGAAGGTTCCATCGTCTTCGGCGGCGGCACGCTCGTTTACGCCAGCGAGGGCGAAGGCCGCATCGGCGACAGCGCCGATCCCGCCGTGCAGCAGGGCCATGTCGTCCGCCGCATCGAAAGCGGCACCGGCGCTTTCGAGGGCGCGACCGGCACCATCGTCTCGGCTTTTACGGTCAATGAAAATGCGATGATGCGCGACAGCCAGAGCGCGGTGATTTTTCTGGCGTAAAACCGCCGCCCGCGCCACTTCCTCTCTTATTCGTCATGCCCCGCTTCAGGCGGGCCATGACGGCATAGGGAGGAGAACGCGGTGGTACACCTAAACGTGCTGACCGCCATTGATGTGGATTTCGGCGCCGTTGACGTAGCTCGACTGATCCGTACACAGAAAATAAATCGTGCGCGCCACTTCTTCGGGCTTGCCGAGGCGGTGCATCGGGATTTCGGCGACGATCTTTTCGGTGCCGGGAGAAAGAATGGCCGTGTCGATTTCGCCGGGCGCGATGGCGTTGACGCGGATGCCGAGCTTGCCGAAGTCCGACGCCATCTCGCGCGTCAAGCCGGCCAGCGCCGCCTTCGAGGTCGAATAGGCCGAGCCCGCGAAGGGATGGACGCGGCTTCCGGCAATCGACGTCACGTTGACGACCGAGCCTTGCGCCGCTTTCAATTCTTCCACCAGTCCCCGCGCGAGCATGGCGGGCCCGAAGAAGTTGACCTGAAAGACCTTCTGCCAGACGTCCATGCCGGTTTCGAAGACGCCGAGGCGGGAGCCGCCCAGGCCCTTGGGCGAGATCGCGGCATTGTTGACCAGCGCGTGCAGCCGGCTGCCTTGCGCCTTCAGCCGCTCGCGCATCTCGGCGATGGCCGCTTCGGTGTTGGCCATGTCGGCGAGATCGACCTGGATATGGTCCTCGGGCCCCGCCTCCCAGGGGCAGTCCTCGGGGAAAGGATGGCGCGAACAGGTGATGACGCGCCAGCCCGCGCTTGAGAAGCGCTTCACGGTTGCGTGCCCGATGCC
>DASVNC010000068.1:0-13997 GCA_036384055.1 Parvibaculum sp. | reverse complement strand
GGGCGTTTACGCCGCCGCGCCGTGGCATTTCTTGTATTTCTTGCCCGAGCCGCAGCTGCAGGGATCGTTGCGGCCGATCTTGACGACAGTCCTGGGCTTCGTCCCCATCACCCCATCGACATAGAACCAGCGCCCGCCCTCTTTTTCGAATTTGCCGGTCTCGTGATGAACCCGGTCCTGGCCTTCCTGCCGGAAGAGCGCCACGAACTCGACCTCGCCCGTGGTGTCGCCCGCGCCGCCCGCCTCGACATGGCGGATCTGCAATCCCGTCCACTCGCTCGACCGCGCCCACTCGCCCGCCGACTTCGCATCGAAATCGCCGCGCGTGCCGGGTTTCAGCGTCTCTTCGAGGTAGGGAATGTTATGGGTCGCAAAGGCCGAATAACGCGACCGCATCAAGGCCTCCGCCGTCGGCGGCAGCGCCTTGCCCGTCAGGTATGGCTCGCAGCATTCGGCAAAGCTCTTGCCGGACGCGCAGGGGCAGGTTCTGGTTTCAGTCATCGTCGCCTCCGATCATGCAAAAGCCGCCAGACGGCGGCTCTGATCCCGGGCGGTCATGGGAGCGGGCGAAGGGATTCGAACCACCCGCGCCGCCAGCGGCGCAAAACAAAAACCCGAGGGTGCGGGAATTCGGTTTTGCGAATTGGAGCGGGCGAAGGGATTCGAACCCTCGACCCCAACCTTGGCAAGGTTGTGCTCTACCCCTGAGCTACACCCGCATCCGAAGGCGCGTTTTATGGCCTATCGCCCCCCCCATTGCAATACCCCATTGCAAGGCGGCGGTTCCGCCGGCCAAAGCTTGCGGCCCGGCCTGGCCCGTGCCAGTAAACCTTTATGCCGGATGCCCTTCCAGAACCGAAAATCACCACCCGGGAGGGCTGCCTCGCCTGGCTGGACGGGCTTGGCCTTGCCCATGAAACGCGGCTCCACGAGGTCGTCCACACCGTCGAGGAAGCGCAGGCCGCCCGGGCGGCCTGGGGGGCGCCCTGGACCGGCGGGGGCCACTGCAAGAATCTTTTTCTCAAGGACAAGAAAGGCGCGCTCTTCCTGATCGTGACGCTGGAAGACAGGCCGGTGAAGCTGAACCAGCTTTCAAAGCCCCTGGGCGCGGCCCGGCTGTCCTTCGCCGCCGCCGATCTGCTTTGGGAAGTGCTGGGCGTCCGCCCCGGTTCGGTGACGCCCTTTGCCCTCGTCAACGACCGGCCTCCGCGCGTCACCGTTATTCTCGACGCGCCGATGCTCGCCCACGAGCGCCTGCACTACCACCCGCTCGAAAATACCGCGACGACGGCCATTGCCCGCGACGATCTTCTCGCAGCCTTGCGCGCCACCGGCCACGAGCCCATCATTCTGGACCTCGTGGATGCCGCGGAAAAAACGGCGGATTAGCGCCCTTGCCGGTCCGCATCCGCGCGGCTAAACCATTGTTTTCAAAAGGACGCGACCCCACATTCGGGGCATGCTGAAAATCTCCCGCCCAAGGGACGCGAGGAAGGCCGGAAAATATGGAACAGACGATCGGAAATTCCGCCAGCGCCGGCGCCCCGGTGCCCGCCGGCCTCATCGTCGAGACGACGACGCAGACCTTTGCCAGGGATGTTCTCGACGCCTCGATGCAGGTGCCGGTCATCGTCGACTTCTGGGCGCCCTGGTGCGGCCCCTGCAAGCAGCTGACGCCGATCCTCGAAAAGGTCGTGCTGGCGGGCAAGGGCGCGGTGAAGCTCGTCAAGATGAACATCGACGATCATCCGGCTGTCGCGCAGCAATTGCGCATCCAGTCGATCCCCGCCGTCTTCGCTTTCAAGAACGGCCAGCCGGTCGACGGATTCATGGGTGCGCTGCCCGAAAGTCAGGTCCGCGCTTTCATCGAACGCCTTGCCGGCGGCGGCGGCCCGACGCCCGCCGAGGAACTGATCGAGGCGGGCCACGCCGCCTTCGAAGCCAACGATCTTTCGTCCGCGGCGCAAGCCTTCGCGCAGGCGATCCAGCTTGAACCCGGCCACCCCGCCGCGGTGGCGGGCCTCGCGCGCTGCTATATCGAAAGCGGCGATTTCGAGCGCGCCCGCCAGACGCTGGGCCTTGTCCGCCCCGACGCGAAGAACGATCCCGAGCTCACCGCGACATCCGCCGCACTCGCGCTCGCCGAAAAATCCGCCGATGTCGGCGACACGGCCGAGCTCCTCGCCCGCATCGAAAAGAATCCGAAGGACCACGACGCGCGTTTCAATCTCGCGCTGGCCTTGAATGCGAAAGGCGACCGCGAAGGCGCCGTCGATCAGCTCCTTCTCAGTTTCGAATATGACCGCAACTGGAACGAGCAGGCGGCGCGCAAGCAGCTCGTCGAATTCTTCGACGCCTATGGGCCCAAGGACGAAGTGACCCTGTCGGGCCGCCGCCGTCTCTCGTCGCTGATGTTCAGCTAGGACGGGCAAACAAACATGGGGTCTACGGATCGTTATAGCGAACTGTCCGATCTGCCGGTGTCGATCCCGGTATTTCCGCTTGCCGGCGCGCTGCTGTTGCCGCGCTGCCAGCTGCCGCTCAACATCTTCGAGCCGCGCTATCTGCAGATGATCGACGACGTGCTGCGCGGCGGCCGCATCATCGGCCTCGTCCAGCCGGACGGCGAGGCGGCGATCATAGCCTCGCAGGATCCCGGCGCCAAACCGGCGCTGGCGAAAATCGGCTGCGCCGGACGCCTCACCTCCTATGTCGAGACGCAGGACAACCGCACGCTGATCACGCTGACCGGCATCGCCCGCTTCCGCATCACGGGCGAGCTCGACGCAATGACGCCCTATCGCCAATGCACCGTGCAATGGGACGAATTCGCCGACGATCTGACGCCCGAATTCGGCGCCGAGAAAGTCAGCCGCGAGCGCCTGCTCGACATATTGAAGCGCTATCTCGACACCAATGGTTTGCAGGCCGACTGGCGCACCATCAAACTTTCGTCCAACGAAACGCTGGTGAACTCGCTCTCCGTCATCAGCCCCTATGGGCCGCGCGAGAAGCAGGCCTTGCTGGAATCCAAGACGCTCGAGGACCGCAACCAGATGCTCATTGCCTTGACGGAGATGGCGCTGCAGCAAAGCTCGCCCTCCGACACGACCGTTCAATAGGACTGGAATGCAATGCCCGACAGAAGTGCCGAAGCCCGCGTCGAGGTCGATCCGAAACTGCTCGAAATTCTGGTCTGCCCGGTGACCCGGACGACCTTGCGCTACGACCGCGAGCGCCAGGAACTGATTTCGGACAAAGCCCGCCTCGCTTATCCGATCCGCGACGGCATTCCGATCATGCTCGCCGACGAAGCCCGTTCGCTCGACGATGAGTAACGCCGAAGCCGCCCGGCCCTGGCCGGCAGAGATCAAGCTGAAAAAGTCGGAACGACTTCTCGAAGTCCGCTTCGAGGACGGCACCACGTTTTCTTTCCCGGCCGAATATCTGCGGGTCGAAAGCCCGTCGGCCGAAGTGCAGGGCCACGGCACCGGCAACAAGACGACTGTGCCCGGCAAGCGCTTCGTCACCATTGAAGGGCTGGAGCCCGTCGGCAACTACGCGCTGCGCATCATCTTCGGCGACGGCCACGACAGCGGCCTCTACACCTGGGAAACCTTCTACCGCCTCGGCCGCGAGCACGACAGGCTCTGGGCGGAATACCTCGCGGCGCTGGAAGCCAAGGGGCTCAGCCGGGGGTAGACGGCTTTCCTCTCGCATCGCCGAGTCGGGCGATGGAACCGGGAGGGAAGAGGGGCGGAGCCTCTAAACCCGCTCGCCCTTCAAGAGCCGCGGCAGATCGCCGACCGCGCCGCCCGCATGGCGCATGAAGAAGCGCCGCATCGGGCCGATCTGGTTGACGAGACCGAGGCCGAGATCGCGGGCGAGCCTGACCGGCGCGATGTCATTCGAGAACAGCCGGTTGAGCCCGTCCATCAGCAGCGACAGCGCCACATTGTCGAAACGCCGCCAGCGCTGATAACGCTCGAGCACAGTCAGCGCGCCGATGTCGAGACCGAGCCGCGCCGCATCGACGACGACTTCGGCGGCAGCCGCGACATCGCGCAGGCCCAGATTGAGCCCTTGGCCTGCGATCGGATGAATGCCATGCGCCGCGTCGCCGACCAGCGCGAGGCGCGGGCGCACATAGTCGCGCGCGAGTTGCAAGACGAGCGGATAGGACCAGCGCGGGCCGACGGGCCTGCACTGGCCCAGATAATCGCCGAAGCGCGCCCGCATTTCCTCGGCGAAGGCCGCGTCGTCGAGCGCCATGATGGTTTTGGCGACATCGGTCTTTTCGGTCCAGACCAGCGAGGCGCGGTTGCCGACCATCGGCAGGATCGCGAAAGGCCCGCCCGGCAGAAAATATTCCTGCGCCACGCCCTCATGCGGACGCTCATGCTCGACGGTTGTGACGATGCCCGCCTGCCCGTAATCCCAGCCGACCGTCTTGATGCCCGCCGCCTCGCGCGTCGGCGATTGGCGTCCGTCGGCGGCGAAACAGAGCTTCGCCGCAACGCGCGTGCCGTCGGCCAGCACCGCCACGGCGCGGTCGCCATAATCGACGCGCGTCACCGACATGGGCGCGATGAGACGCACGCCCGGCGCCGCCTCGATCGCCTTCTGCAACGCGATCCGGATATGCCGGTTCTCGATCAGCTGACCGAGCGGCTGGTCGCCGATCTCGGTGTGATCGAAATGCAGGAACAAAGGCGACGCACCGTCGCGCACGCGCCCGTCCGAAACGACGATGTCGTTGATCGGCTGCGTCCGGCCTTCCAGATGTTTCATGATGCCGAGTTCGGTGAACATGCGGCAGGAGGCGAAGGCAATCGCCGAGACGCGCCCGTCGAAACCGGCATCGACAATGCGCGCCGGATCCTGCGCATCGATAACGGTGACGCTGAGGCCCCCTTGCGCCAAGGCCAGCGCGAGCGGCAGGCCGGTGAGGCCGCCGCCGACGATCAGCACATCACTCTCGTAATCGGGGCTGGCGTAATCGGGACTTTCGGGACCGCTCGTTTTCATGGCCGCGAGCCTCTGACGGAACGCGCGGAATGTCCAGCCGGGCGAATGGACGCGGGGCCCGCGCGCGCCTAATCTTTGACAGGACGCGGGAGACCCCATGACGGCTTTCACCGAAACGACAACGGCGCTGACCTTCGGCCGCCTCTTTGAAAAGGACGAGGCCGATCCGCGCGAGGTGACGGAGTTTTTTCTCGCCCACATTACCGCCCTCGATCCCGACCATCGTATCTACACACGCCTCACCGAGGCCCGCGCCCGCGCCGAAGCCGTGGCCGCCGCCGACCGGGCCCGTCGCGGCGTCCGCCGTCACCCGCTCGACGGCGTGCCGCTTTCCTGGAAAGACCTCTTCGATACGGCAGGCACGGTGACGGCGGCAGGCTCGCTGGCCTTGAAGGACCGCGTTCCCGCGCATGATGCCGAAGTTCTCACCCGCGCATCGCAGGCGGGCGCCGTCTGTCTCGGCAAGACCAGCATGACGGAGTTTGCTTTCTCCGGCCTCGGCATCAATCCGAAATGCGGCACACCCGCCAACGCCTATGACGAGACGGTCGAGCGCGTGCCGGGTGGCTCGTCTGCGGGCGGGGGCGTCTCCGTCGCGCGCGGCCTCGCAGCCGCCGCCATCGGCACCGACACCGGCGGCTCGGTGCGCATCCCGTCCGCCTGGAACGGCCTTGTCGGCCTGAAGACGACGGCAGGACGACTGCCGCTCGGCGGCACGGTGCCGCTCTCGCCGACCTTCGACACGGTCGGCCCGCTCGCCCGCGACGTCGCCGACGCCGCCGCTCTCTTCTCGTTGCTGAACGCCGGCCCGCATATCGATCTTGAAGGCGGCAGTCTCTCCAGCGCCGTCTTCCTGCTGCCGGGCGGCGTCGGCTGGAGCGAACTCGATGAAGGTGTCGGCGAGGCGCTCGATCTGGCCATCCGCCGTCTCGTCCATGCCGGCGCGCGCATCGTCGAGCGCAAGCTGCCGGAGATGGACGAGATTGACGCGCTGGCCTGGGGCGGCGGCGCAAGTCGGCTGGTTGCCGAAGCCTATGCCCGCTGGGGCGAGACGCTGGCCGCGCATGAAGGCGGGATTTACCGCCCCGTCTTCGAGCGCGTCATGGCGGGCGCCGGGATCAACGCCGCCGATCTTCTGAAGACGGATGCGCGCCGCGCCGAAATTTCGCGCCGCTATCTCGAAGCGACGTCGGGCGTCGATGCGGTGCTGATGCCCACGGTCGCCATCACGCCGCCGCCGATCGCCAGGCTCGAAGCGGGCGGCACCGATTATTTCAAGGCCAACCGCATGGCGCTCAGGAACACCACCATCGGCAACCAGCTCGGCCTCTGCGCGATCACGCTTCCTGTTGGCTACGACGCCGCCGGCATCCCGGTCGGGCTGATGCTGCAATCCGCTCCGCATACGGACGAAAGGCTCCTCCGCATTGCCCGCGCGGTCGAGCGCGCGCTTCACTGAAAACGAGCCCGGCAAACGAAAAGCCCCGGAGTTTCCCCCGGGGCTTTCTTCTTTGCCGTTACCCGCGCGGCTACCGCACCGGCGCCATCCGTGCCCGGTCTTCCAGCGCCCGCTTCTGGATATAGGCGAGGATCGCGTCGGCCTCTTCCTTGGAGATGAGATCGCCGAAGCTCGCCATGCCCCTATCCTTCAGCATGCCGCCGCGCACGATGTCCTGGAAAAGCGCGCGCTTGTTTTCATCCAGACGCCGCAGATCCGGAGTCACGCCGGTGCTGATGGCCAGTTCGCCGTGGCAGAAGGCGCAATGCTGGGTGAAGGAAACTTCGCCCTTGCGCACCGTCGCGGCGTCTGCCGTCAGCGCCGGCCATTCGGGGATCGACTGGTCGCGCAAAGCGAGCTTCGGCAACGCGCCGGTGCCGCCCAGCTTGAAGACGAGCAGCCGTCCGTCATTGCCGTATTTGGCCGCGGCCGATGTGCGCGCATCGCCCGACGGGATGCCGATGCCGCCCCAGCCAGCCAGCACCGCCACATATTGCACGCCATCGACCGTGTAGGTGACGGGGGGCGCAACAATGCCGGTCTGGATGTTCTGGTCCCAGACGCGCTCGCCGGTATCGGCCTTGTAGGCATAAAGATGACCGTCCGCGGTACCCTGGAAGATGAGGTTGCCCGCCGTCGTCAGCACGCCGCCGTTGAGCGCCGCGGGGTAGGTCACTTCCCACTTCACCTTGCCCGCCACCGGATCCCAGGCCCTCAGATAGCCCTTGGCCGGCGGCGCGTCGCCGACCGCCTTGATGGCGTCGATGAGGTCGGCATAGGACAGGCCGAGGTTCCACCAGTTTTTTTCCGGCGTGTAGTGATGCTTCTTCTTCCATTCCTCGGAGAGCGAATAGAAGAGCGGCATTTCCTGAACCGGAATATAGACGAGGCCGGTCTTGGGATTGAACGCCATCGGGTGCCAGTTATGCGCGCCGTTGGCCGACGGCATCACCCATTGGCCGACCTTGTCGTAAGCGAGCTTCGGATTTTCGACCGGACGCCCGGTCTTCATGTCCACATGGCTCGCCCAGGTGGTGATCGCATAAGCGTTCGCCGAAAGAAGCTCGCCCGTTTCGCGGTCAAGCACGTAGAAGAAGCCGTTCTTGGGCGCGTGCAGCAAAACCTTGCGCGTCTTTCCGTTGATCGGAAGGTCGGCGAGGATGATCGGCTGCGTCGAGGTGTAGTCCCAGTTGTCGCCCGGCGTCTCCTGGTAATGCCACTTCATCTTCCCGGTATCGGGATCGAGCGCGAGGATCGACGACAGATAGAGATTGTCGCCGCCGCCCGGCGAACGAATGGCGCGCGTCCAGGGCGAGCCGTTGCCGGTGCCGACATAAAGCGTGTTGAGCTTGGGATCGAAAACCATCGAATCCCACGGCGTGCCGCCGCCGCCGATCTTCCACCACTCGCCGCCCTTCCATGTCGGAATGGCTTTCGTGAGTTCGGGATTCTCGACCGGCTTGGAAGGATCGCCCGGCACCGTATAGAAGCGCCAGACCTGCTTGCCCGTCTCGGCGTCGTAAGCGGTCAGATAGCCGCGCACGCCATATTCAGCGCCGCCATTGCCGATGATGACCTTGCCGTTGACGATGCGCGGCGCGCCGGTCGAGGTATAGGGCGCGCCCGGAATGGTGTTGACCTTCCAGACGACCGAGCCGTCTTTCGCGTCGAGTGCGAAAAGCCGTCCGTCGAAACTCGCCACATAGACGCGGCCCTTATAGACGGCGACGCCGCGGTTGACGACGTCGCAGCAGCCGTAGCGGCCCCATGTGCCCGGCACCTCCGGATCGAAGCGCCAGAGTTCCTTGCCGCTCTTGGCATCGACCGCGATGGTGACGCCCCAGGTGAGCGAGGTGTACATGATCCCGTCGACGACGATGGGCGAGGCTTCGAGGCCGCGCGTCGTATCGGTGTCGAGGCTCCAGGCAAGCCCGAGCTGGCCGACATTCTTGTCGTTGATCTGATCGAGCGGCGAGAATCGCTGCTCGTCATAGGTGCGGCCGTGTTCGAGCCAGTTGCCGGGTTCGCTGTCGGCATTGATGATGCGCTGCTGATCGACATCGGCAAGGCCGTGGGCGGTCGCCGGTTGTTCCGTAGGCTGAGCATTTGTTCCGGCGGCGGGTGTTCCGGCAGCCATGCTGCCGGCGGGCGACGACCCCTCGCCGCCCATTTTGACGAAGGCCACGCCGACGCCGATAGCCAGCGCCGCGCAAGCCGCCAGGCTGACCGCCCGCGGCCAGTTTCCGAACGAAGTTTGAGCCATGGTTTCCCCTGTTTTATTTTTACCGTCAGGGCCCGGACCAGGTCCGTGGCGCGAGGCGAGCGAAAAGGCTGTTGAGTGCCCTCTTGTGGAATCGAGGGGAGCTTATCGGAAGCATTTCCGTCGCAAAAGCCAGCCAGCCGCGCGATTTTCACTCCGCCCTAATTCGATGATTAAAAATTAGGCACGAAGCTTAATATGCCCAAGTTGTAAGCACATATGAAGGGCGTCCAAGCCCCCACATTCAGGCTGGCTAAAGAAAGTGCGTCTTGAATCAAAGGATTACCAAATCCTTCCATTCCGGCACGGTTCTTGAGAACACTTCGCCTCAAGCGCCGGTGCGCGCCTTCGGGCGCACGGGAAACGATGCCTGCGCATCAGGCCGGGGGGCAGTGACCCGGCAGTCAATGGAGAGACGGATGACTGAGAAAGGAAACGGAACGGGGGTTCTGAGAAAGCTTCCCCTGGGGGCCGCGGCGGCATCGCTGGCGTTCCTGGCGTCGGTGGGAAGCGCCTTCGCCGACACCCCTAAGATTGATAGCGGCAGCACCTCCTGGATGCTGACGTCCTCGGCACTGGTCCTGATGATGACCATTCCGGGCCTCGCCCTCTTCTACGGCGGCATGGTCCGCAAGAAGAACGTCGTCGCGATCATCGCGCAGAACTTCGCCATCACCGCGCTGATCACGGTGCTCTGGACGGTCCTCACCTACTCGCTGGCGTTCCGCACGAACCCGAGCGATGCCATGAACGCCTATATCGGCGGTTTCGACCGTCTGTTCCTGAAGGGAATGGACGTGAACCAGATTTCGGGCGTCATTCCCGAAAGCGTCTTCATGGTCTTCCAGATGACCTTCGCGATCATCACGCCGGCGCTCATCACGGGCGCTTTCGCCGACCGCATGAAGTTCTCCTCGCTCCTCGCGTTCATGACGCTGTGGGGCATCTTCGTCTATGCGCCGATCGCGCATTGGGTCTGGGGCGGCGGCTTCCTGATGACGTCGGGCGTGCTCGACTTCGCCGGCGGCACGGTCGTTCACATCAATGCCGGCATCGCCGGTCTTGTTTGCTGCCTCGTGCTCGGGCCCCGCAAGGGCTTCGGCCAGGAGAACATGGCGCCGCACAACGTCATCCTGACGATGATCGGCGCTTCCCTGTTGTGGGTCGGCTGGTTCGGCTTCAACGCCGGTTCGGAACTCGCGGCTGACGGCCGCGCGGGCTTCGCCTTCGTCGTGACGCAGGTCGCGACCGGCATGGCCGCTCTCGCCTGGATGTTCGCCGAATGGCTCGTCCACAAGAAGCCGACGCTTCTCGGCATGTGCTCGGGCGCCGTCGCCGGCCTCGTCGCCATCACGCCCGCTTCGGGCTTCGTCGACCCCGTCGGCGCGCTCTGGATCGGTCTGGCCGCCGGCGTCATCTGCTTCATCGCTTCGACCAGCGTGAAGCGTGCGATCGGCTACGACGACGCGCTCGACGTCTTCGGCGTGCACTGCGTTGGCGGTATCGTCGGCGCCATGCTCACCGGCGTCTTCGCAACGATGGCTGTCACGGGCGCCACGGCGCCGGTCGGCGGCATCGACGGCAACTGGGGTCAGGTCATGGTCCAGGCCAAGGGCGTCGCCTACACGCTCGTCTGGTCGGGTCTCGCGACCTTCGTGATCCTGATGGTCGTCAAGATCTTCTTCGGCCTCCGGGTCTCCCCGCAGGACGAAGTCGAAGGCCTCGACATCAATCTGCACGGCGAGGTCGTTCAGTAAGCCTCCCTCCTCGACTCGAAAAGGGCACCCCTCCGTGAGCGGAATGGGTGCCCTTTTTTTGTGCGCCGCGTCATGCATAGAAAAAATGCATCTGCCTCTTAAACCGCAGACATCTCTGCCCAGCTACCGGGCTGGATGTGACTTTCTGTCTCACCGAAGACAAAAACAATAACAAAAACAATGCATTGCAAGATTGTCGCCGAGCGGCACGGTTCTTGGATAGGTGGGACCAATCTCAGCGACGCGCCGGTAGCGGCGGGGGCTGAGTGAAGCGAAACCACCCCCGGCGGCAGAGGCCATCCGGCGGCTAACAGATGAGGAAACCCAAATGAAGCTCGTGATCGCAATTGTGAAGCCCTTCAAGCTCGACGAAGTCCGGGAAGCCCTGACCTCGCTCGGAATCGAAGGTCTGACCGTGACGGAAGTCAAAGGCTATGGACGCCAGAAGGGCCAGACGGAAATCTATCGCGGCGCCGAATACGCCGTGAACTTCCTCCCGAAGCTGAAGATCGAAGTCGTCGTCGCCTCGAACCTGGTCGACAAGACGATTGCCGCCATCAGCGGCGCGGCCAAGACCGGCAACATCGGCGACGGCAAGGTCTTCGTCGTGCCCGTCGAATCCGCCCTGCGCATCCGCACCGGCGAAAAGGACGGCGACGCGATCTGATCTCGTTCGCGGGATCGCGCCAATGGACAATCAAGAAGCCGGCCGGCGCGCTTTCCGCGCCGGCGCCGCCCCAAAGCTCCAGCGCGCTCCGGTATTCGCCGGAACGCGCTGAGACCCTTCAGCACTGATTGCCTGTTTTTGAAGCTTTCTGCTCAGAAAGTGTGACCGTTTTTTGTGCGAAATCTGAGCGCCCGCTTGCGGCGCTCTTTTTATTTTCCCGAAATCGTTGGATTTCCTGTCAAAAATCTCCACGGCCCCGATGGCATGACGCTTGATTGAGCAAACGCCAACAGAAAGGGCGGCACCCGGACAGCCTTCTGCTGAAACCGCCGGTGCCCCGCTTCGTCAGGGGAAACTCCATGAATCCGACCGGACCCGGCGCCGCCAACGGCGCCGATGTTTTTTTCATACTCACAGGCGCGATCCTCGTCTTCGCGATGCATTCGGGCTTCGCCTTCCTCGAGGTCGGCACCGTGCGTCACAAGAACCAGGTGAACGCGCTGGTGAAAATCCTCGCCGATTTCGCGGTCTCGACCCTCGCCTATTTCCTTGTCGGCTACGGCATCGCCTATGGCGTCCACTTCTTCGTCCCGGCCGCGACATTGAACGGCAATGAAGGCGGCCTCTTCGCGCCGCAGGGCCGCGATCTGGTGAAGTTCTTCTTCCTGCTCACCTTCGCCGCCGCAATCCCCGCGATCATTTCCGGCGGCATCGCCGAGCGCGCGAAGTTCTGGCCGCAGGCGGGTGCCACCGCGCTGATCGTCGGCCTCGTCTATCCCTTCTTCGAAGGCCTTGTCTGGCACGGCAATCATGGGGTGCAGGCCTGGCTTGCCGCGACCTTCGGTGCGCCGTTTCACGACTTCGCGGGCTCCATCGTCGTGCATGCGGTCGGCGGCTGGATCGCGCTGGGCGCAGTCATCCTGCTCGGCCAGCGCCGCGGACGGACGGCGAAAGACGGCCGCCTCATTGCTTTTCCGCCTTCGTCGCTGCCCTGGCTCGCGCTCGGCTCATGGCTCCTTTGTGTCGGCTGGTTCGGCTTCAACGTGATGTCGGCGGGCTCGCTCGCCGCCGTCTCCGGCCTTGTCGCCATCAACTCGCTGATGGCGATGGTCGGCGGCATTCTGGCGGCGCTGATCGTCGGACGGAACGATCCGGGCTTCGTCCATAACGGCGCGCTGGCGGGCCTCGTCGCGGTCTGCGCCGGCTCCGATGTCATGCATCCGCTGGGCGCGCTCGTCACCGGCGGCGTCGCCGGCGCGCTCTTTGTCTTCATGTTCGAATGGAGCCAGCGCCGCCTGAAAATCGACGACGTGCTTGGCGTCTGGTCGCTGCATGGGCTCTGCGGCCTCTGGGGCGGCATCGCCTGCGGTATTTTCGGACTGACAAGCCTCGGCGGCCTCGGCGGCGTCAGCCTCGCCAGCCAGCTCGCCGGTTCGCTCGGCGGCTCGGCCTATGCGCTGGCGGGAGGTCTTCTGGTCTACGGCCTGCTGAAGCGTACTGTCGGCATCCGGCTCACACCCGAGGAGGAGGCGCGGGGCGCCGACCTTTCGATCCACAAAATCGGCGCCAATCCGGAAGCGGAGCTGATGGCGCGGTGATCGGCTTCTAGGGCTTTTTGTTCTTGCTCGACCTGCCCAGAGATTTGTTGGCCGCTTTTAATGCGGCCAACTGCGCGTCAGCTTCGGCATGTCTTATTTCGCGTCGCTTCTTGTCGAAAAGCCCATACTCCTTTTCCGCAAGGGCCTTAGCTTTGTCTGTGCTGATGCGCCCACCTCCTCGAAGCACAACTCTATTTAAGGATTTCAATTGCTGGTCAAGTAAATTTGCCGCCTGAACCATAGTCGTCAGCTTACCAATGTCCATTTGATCTTCAAATATATCTAATAATATTGTAGTTAAACGATTGAGTTCTTTTATTTCAGTGCTGGATAAATAGTTCTTTGAAACAGTCACGTCTTGCTTGCGGATGCGTTCATTGGGCCATGTTTGAAGGCCCATATCGGGAGCACTCGCATCCGCACGGCTCGCGATTATTTCAGATGGTGTTTGAGACGTAACCGCATGCATCAACTTTGCTTGTGTTTGCTTATAAAATTGACGCCAAGTTTCTGAATCGCCGTCGTAATCTTGACACATGGCACATATCGAACGCAGCTCCCGATAGATATTGGCTTCATCAGATCGGATGTCCCTGATGATCTCGCGTAGTTCAGCAAGACGATCCTGAGATTCTGCTTTCTTCAAACGCTCCGCATCGATCACAAATCCCTTTGTGGCGAATTGGACCAACTTCTGTGTGGCCCATTGGCGGAACATAGTTCCAAGCTTGGAGTTGACTCGATATCCAATACTAAGAATCACATCGAGATTGTGGATATTGGTCCGATATTTTTTCCCATCAGACGCAGTTATCCAGGATTCCTGGATAACCGAATCGCCGGCCAACTCTCCCTCTGTCAAGATATTTCGTAGATGGTAGCTGACCGTCCGGACATCGATACCAAACATTTCCGCAATCTGAGCTTGTGTTGCCCAGAATGTGTCTCCCTCATAACGAAGTTCCACAGAAATTCCTTGGCTTGTCCCATAAATCAGGAACTTAGCGCCCGTGTCCGCATCTTCAATAAGATGAACCGGTTCGTTAGTTGGCTCTTCCGTCATGGTATTTGCCTGCAAGCCGGGGAAAGAAATGCACCAACTCAGAGTGATGCGCCAAGCCAATTATTCTTGTTTTGTTCCAAATCCGCAAGATCACGCCCGCGGCCAAAGGTTAACGCAGTATTGAGG
>DASVNC010000067.1:0-15066 GCA_036384055.1 Parvibaculum sp. | reverse complement strand
GTTCTCGCCGTCATGCCGAAGGAAAACCGGGCGCTCGTTCAGGGCGTCAACATTGTAAAGCGCCACACGAAGCCGTCGCAGACGACGACGGGCGGCATCGTTCCGCGCGAAGCGGCCATCCATCTGTCGAACCTCGCAATCGAGGATCCGAAGACGGGCAAGCCGACGCGAGTTGGGTTCAAGACGCTGGAAGACGGCCGCAAGGTCCGTATCGCCAAGGCGTCGGGAGAGATGATCGATGGCTGACGCTCAATACATGCCGCGGCTGAAGTCGCAGTACCTGGAAACAATTCGCCCTGCGCTGCAGGAGCGTCTGAAGTACGGGAACAAGCTCGAAGTGCCGCAGCTCGATAAGGTCGTGCTGAACATGGGCGTCGGTGAAGCCGTCGGCGACTCCAAGAAGATCAAGAGCGCGTTCGAGGATCTGCAGGCGATTGCCGGCCAGAAGCCGGTCATCACCAAGGCGAAGACCTCCATCGCGACCTTCAAGGTCCGCGAGAACATGCCGATCGGCGTGAAGGTCACGCTGCGCAAGGACCGCATGTACGAGTTCATCGACAGGCTGGTGACGGTCGCGCTGCCTCGCGTGCGCGACTTCCGCGGCCTCAACGCCAAGAGCTTCGACGGGCGCGGCAACTACGCGATGGGCCTTAAAGAGCACCTCATTTTCCCTGAGATCGATTACGACAAGGTCGATCAGGTGTGGGGCATGGATATCATCATCTGCACGACGGCGAAGACGGACGACGAGGCGCGTGAGCTGCTTCGCGAGTTCAACTTCCCGTTTGCGAAGTGAGGTTTTGAATGGCTAAGAAGAGCGCCATCAACAGAGATCAGAAGCGGCGGAAGCTGGCGGCCCAGTACGCGACGAAGCGTGCGAAGCTGAAGGCGAAGACCACCGATCACAACGCGACCGTGGAAGAGCGCTTTGCTGCGCAGCTGAAGCTCTCGGAGCTTCCGCGCAACTCTTCCAAGACGCGCATTCACAACCGTTGCGAGCTGACCGGCCGCAGCAAGTCCTATTATCGCAAGCTGCGCATGTCGCGTATCGCGTTGCGGGATCTCGCGTCCCGCGGCCAGATACCGGGCATGGTCAAGTCGAGCTGGTGAGGAGACATTCGTTATGACGATGACCGATCCACTCGGCGATATGATCACACGCATCCGGAACGCTCAGCTCCGGGGCAAGAGCAAGGTTGCGACGCCGGCCTCCAAGCTTCGCGGCTGGGTGCTCGACGTGCTCCAGGATGAAGGCTTCATTCGCGGCTACGCGAAGGTCGAATATCCGGGCGGCAAGAGCGAGTTCGAAATCGAGCTGAAGTACAACGAAGGCGCGCCGGTCATTCAGATGATCGAGCGCGTGTCGACGCCGGGCCGCCGCGTCTATTCGTCGGCGAAGACGATGCCGACGGTGCATAACGGCCTTGGCATTTCGATCCTTTCGACGCCGAAGGGCATCATGTCGGATGCCGCGGCGAAGGAAAAGAATGTGGGCGGCGAGGTGCTGTGCCGCGTCTTCTAAGACGCTGCATTCAAGTTCTGCAGTGACGGGAATAGAGATATGTCGCGAATTGGTAAGAAGCCCATCCAGATCCCCAAAGGGGTCACCGTATCCGTGAAGGGCCAGGAAGTGGCCGTGAAGGGTCCGAAGGGCGAACTGAAGCTGACGCTCGTCGATGACGTGACGGTGGTTCAGGAAGACGAGGGCGTGAAGGTTGCGCCGCGCGAGGACACCCAGCGCGCCCGCGCGATGTGGGGCCTGTCGCGCACGCTCGTCTCGAACCTGATGACCGGCGTGACGCAGGGCTTCACCGAGAACCTCGAGATCAACGGCGTCGGCTACCGCGCCGCGATGCAGGGCAAGAACCTGCAGCTCAGCCTCGGCTTCAGCCACGAAGTGCTCTACCCGGTTCCCGCCGGCATCGAGATCAAAGTGGGCAAGCCCACCGAAATCGCGATCAGCGGTATCGACAAGCAGAAGGTCGGCCAGGTTGCGGCGGAAATCCGCGCCTATCGCGGACCGGAGCCCTACAAGGGCAAGGGCGTGAAGTACGCCGGCGAATTTATCTTCCGTAAGGAAGGCAAGAAGAAGTGAGCGGACGGCTATGAGCAAACTCAAAACCCATCACCAGCGCCGGACCCAGCGCAACCGTTCGAAGCTCGCCAAGGTGGCGACTGCACGGCCGCGGCTTTCGGTGTTCCGTTCGTCCAAGCACATCTATGCGCAGATCATCGACGATCTGCAGGGTGTGACGGTGGCGGCTGCTTCCTCGGTCGAAGACGGTTTCGGCGCGAAGGGCGGCAACATCGGCGGCGCGGCGGAAGTCGGCAAGCTCGTCGCGCAGCGCGCGGCCGAGAAGGGCGTGAAGGACGTTGTGTTCGATCGCGGTGGTTACATTTATCACGGGCGCATCAAGGCGCTCGCTGAAGGCGCCCGCGAAGGCGGTCTCAATTTCTGAAGGATTTGACAGTGGCACGCGAAAGATCACGAGATCGGGACCGGGAAGAGCGCGATAGCGAATTTGTGGACAAGCTCGTCCACATCAATCGCGTCGCCAAGGTGGTGAAGGGCGGCAAGCGTTTCGGCTTTGCGGCGCTCGTTGTCGTCGGCGACCAGAAGGGCCGCGTCGGCTTCGGCCACGGCAAGGCGCGCGAAGTTCCTGAAGCGATCCGCAAGGCGACCGAAGCTGCGAAGCGCGCGGTTATCCGCGTGCCGCTGCGCGAGGGCCGGACGCTGCATCACGACATCGACGGCCGTCATGGCGCCGGTCGCGTCGTTCTCCGCGCCGCGCCTGCCGGTACCGGCATCATCGCGGGCGGCCCGATGCGCGCCGTTTTCGAGACGCTGGGCGTGCAGGACGTCGTTGCGAAGTCGCTCGGCTCGTCCAACCCCTACAACATGGTTCGCGCGACTTTCGATGCGCTGAAGCATGAACAGAGCCCGCGCATGGTCGCGGCGCGCCGTGGCAAGAAGGTCAGCGAAATCGTTGGTCGCCGTGCCGATGGCGTGGCCGAAGCCGGCGTCGAGTAAGACAGAAGTAAGAGGAACCGCGCGATGTCAGCGAAGAAAAAGGCAGACGGCAAGACCGTCACCGTCCAGCAGATCGGCAGCCCGCTCCGTCGGATGCCCGACCAGCGCGAGACGCTGATCGGTCTCGGCCTCAACAAGATGCGCCGCACCAAGACGCTGGAAGATACGCCTGCGGTGCGCGGCATGATCAGCAAAGTGGCCCATCTCATCCGCGTCGTCGAATAACGACCGGATCGAAGTGCCAAGGCCGACGAGGAATTTGAAATGACGACGCTCAACAAGATCACCGACAATCCGGGCGCCCGCAAAGGCCGCATCCGCGTCGGACGCGGCATCGGCTCGACGAAGGGCAAGACCGGCGGACGCGGCGTGAAGGGCCAGAAGTCCCGCACCGGCGTCGCCATTAAAGGCTATGAGGGCGGCCAGATGCCGATCCACATGCGCCTGCCGAAGCGCGGCTTCAAGAACATCTTCCGTCTCGACTACAACGTCATCAACCTCGACAAGATTCAAGCCGCGGTCGATGCCGGCAAGCTCGATGCGAAGGCCAAGGTCGATGTCGAGACGCTGGTGACGGCGGGCATTCTGCGCCGCCCGAAAGACGGTGTGCGTCTTCTCGCCCAGGGCAAGCTGACGTCGAAGCTCTCTTTCGTCGTTGCCGGCGCTTCGGAAGCGGCGAAGGCGGCGGTCGAGAAGGCCGGCGGCTCCATCGAAATTCTCGCGCCGAAGGTTGCGGCGGCCGAATAAGCGACCATGTTCTGTGCCTCAGCGCACACGGGGAAGTGAATGGCATCAGCGGCAGAACAGCTGGCGGCTAATCTGAACTTCGCGGCTTTCGCGAAGGCGGATGAGTTGAAGAAGCGCCTCTGGTTCACGCTGGCGGCATTGATCGTCTATCGCCTCGGCACCTATATCCCGCTGCCGGGCATCGACCCCGTCGCTCTTGCCCAGGTGTTTCACCAGAACCAGTCCGGCATTCTCGGCGTCTTCGATATGTTCTCCGGCGGCGCGGTCGGCCGCATGGCGATCTTCGCGCTCGGCATCATGCCGTACATCTCGTCCTCCATCATCATCCAGCTGATGACTTCGGTGTCGAAGCATCTGGAAGAGCTGAAGAAGGAGGGCGAGCAGGGCCGCAAGACGATCAACCAGTATACGCGCTACGGCACGGTGTTCCTTGCCGCGCTTCAGGGCTATGGCATCGCCGTCGGCCTCGAAGGCGCGCAGCACGTCGTCGTCGACCCCGGCATGTTCTTCCGCATCGAAACGACGATCACGCTGGTCGGCGGCACGATGTTCCTGATGTGGCTCGGCGAGCAGATCACCGCGCGCGGCGTCGGCAACGGCATCTCGCTCGTCATTTTCGCGGGCATCGTCGCGCGCCTGCCGCAGGCGCTGGTCGGCACTCTCGAGCTCGGCCGCCAGGGCGCCATCTCGACCGGCGTCATTCTGGTCGTCGCGGTCATGGTTGTCGCCGTCATCATGGCGATCGTCTTCGTCGAGCGCGCGCAGCGGCGTCTGATCGTGCAGTATCCGAAGCGCCAGGTCGGCAATAAGATGTATGGCGGCGACAGCTCGCATCTGCCGCTGAAGCTGAATACGTCCGGTGTCATTCCGCCGATCTTCGCCTCGTCGCTTTTGTTGCTGCCGATCACGGTTGCGAACTTCACCGCCGGCCAGGGCCCTGAATGGCTCAACACCGTGACGGCGCTGCTCGGCCACGGCCAGCCGCTCTATATGGCGTTCTACGCCGCCGGCATCATCTTCTTTGCCTTCTTCTACACGGCCATCGTCTTCAATCCGAAGGACACGGCCGACAATCTGAAGAAGTACGGCGGCTTCATTCCGGGCATCCGTCCGGGCGAGCGCACCGCCGCCTATATCGACTATGTGCTGACGCGATTGACGGTTCTCGGCGCGGGCTATCTCACCATCATCTGCCTGCTGCCGGAATTCCTGATCTCCCAGTACAAGGTGCCGTTCTATTTCGGCGGCACATCGCTGCTCATCGTCGTCAGCGTGACGATGGACACGGTGGCGCAGATCCAGAGCCACTTGCTCGCTCATCAGTATGAGGGGCTCATCAAGAAGTCGAAGCTGCGGGGGCCGCGTCGATGAAGTTGATATTGCTGGGTCCGCCCGGCGCCGGAAAAGGCACACAGGCCGAACGCCTGCAGAAGACTTACGGCTTGGTGCAGCTTTCGACGGGCGACATGCTGCGCGCCGCGGTCAAGGCGGGCACGGCGGTCGGCAAGCAGGCAGACGAGATCATGAAACGGGGCGATCTGGTGCCGGACGCGATCGTCGTCGGCATCATTTCCGACCGCATCGATCAGCCGGACGCCAGGCAGGGCTACATCCTGGACGGCTTCCCGCGCAACGTCGCGCAGGCGGAGGCGCTGGACAAGATGCTGGCCGGCAAGGGCAGCAAGCTCGACGCCGTGGTGGAGCTTGAGGTCGACGACAAGATTTTGCTTTCCCGCATCGAGGGCCGCGCGGCCCAGACGGCGGGCGGCCCGCGCGCCGACGACAATGCCGAAGCGCTGGCGAAGCGGCTGAAGGTTTACCACGAACAGACGGCGCCCCTCGTTGCCTATTACAGGGCCCGGGGCGTTCTGAAGGGCGTGGACGGAATGAAGGATATCGACGACGTGACCCGCCAGATCGAGGCGGTTCTCGGACTGGATAGGAAAAAAGGGAAGCTGGCTTAAGCGGTTGACGGGACGAGGTTAAATCCTATAATCCCGGCCTTCGCGACGGCACTTTCAGGGCAAATACCGGTTCTGGACCGAAAATTGGCGGAATTCCGCGGATTTTTGGGTTGTTCCAGCCGGATTTTGACGTAGGTGGCGCCTTAAGCGATTCCCTCATGTGTATGAGGCTTGTGCCGGGACAGGGTTCCGGTGCTTGGCAAGCAGGAGAATTGAAGTGGCTCGTATCGCAGGCGTCAACATCCCGACGAACAAGCGGGTTGTGATCGGACTGACCTATATCCACGGCATTGGCAACACCAAGGCCAAGGAAATTTGCGCGAAGGTCGGCATTCCGGCCGAACGCCGCGTGAACCAGCTGACCGACAGCGAGGTGATCCAGATCCGCGAAACCATCGACCGCGATTTCGTCGTCGAAGGCGACCTTCGCCGCGAAGTGGCGATGAACATCAAACGGCTGATGGACCTTGGCTGCTACCGCGGCCTGCGTCACCGCAAGGGCCTTCCGGTTCACGGCCAGCGCACGCACACCAATGCGCGCACGCGCAAGGGCCCGGCCAAGGCGATCGCCGGCAAGAAGAAGTAAGTCACCCCGCATTTGTGCCGGGGCTGATGCTCAGGCGATAGACAAGGTACGAGACCGATGGCCAAGGAAAAGACCCGCGTTAAACGCAAGGAACGGAAGAACATTTCGTCCGGCGTCGCGCATGTGAACTCGTCGTTCAACAACACGATGATCACCATCACGGACGCGCAGGGCAATGCGATCGCCTGGTCGTCGGCCGGCATGATGGGCTTCAAGGGCTCGCGCAAGTCGACGCCGTTCGCCGCGCAGATGGCGGCTGAAGACGCCGGCAAGAAGGCGATGGAGCACGGCATGCGGACCCTCGAGGTCGAGGTGACGGGTCCGGGTTCGGGCCGCGAGTCGGCGCTGCGCGCGCTGCAGTCGGTCGGCTTCACCGTCACGACGATCCGTGACGTCACGCCGATCCCGCACAATGGCTGCCGCCCGCCGAAGCGTCGCCGCGTCTAATTCGTTTTACGTTTCATCGACCCTTTGCCGGTCGCGTCTGCTCGCACGATTGAATGGTGGGGTGGACGTTAAAGAGATTAGGTGGCGGATGTCTCCCGCCCGGCTGTCCCGCGAGACAGCTGCAAACGGCATGAGGACTAGAAATTGATCCAGAAGAACTGGGAAGAGCTGATTAAGCCGAACAAGCTCGAAATCAATCCGGGCCATGACGCCGGCCGCTTTGCGACGGTCGTCGCCGAGCCGCTCGAGCGCGGCTTCGGCCTGACGCTCGGCAACGCGCTCCGCCGCATTCTGCTGTCGTCGCTGCAAGGCGCCGCGGTGCAGTCGGTGCATATCGACGGCGTGCTGCATGAATTCTCGTCGATCGCGGGCGTGCGCGAAGACGTCACCGACATCATTCTGAACATCAAGCAGCTTGCGCTGCGCCTTCATGCCGAAGGCCCCAAGCGCATGACGCTGTCGAAGAAGGGCCCGGGCGTCGTCACCGCCGGCGACATCACGACGGGCGCCGACATCGAAGTGCTGAACCCGGACCTCGTGCTCTGCACCCTGGACCAGGGCGCCGACATCCGCATGGAATTCACCGTCGCGCTCGGCAAGGGCTACGTCGCTTCCGACCGCAACCGTCCGGAAGATGCGCCGATCGGCCTCATCCCGGTCGACAGCCTCTACAGCCCGGTGAAGCGCGTTTCCTACAAGGTCGAGAATACCCGCGAAGGTCAGATCCTCGACTACGACAAGCTCACCATGCAGGTCGAGACGAACGGCGCCGTGACGCCGGACGACGCGGTCGCCTATGCCGCGCGCATCCTTCAGGACCAGCTCCAGATCTTCGTCAACTTCGAAGAGCCCGAGCAGAAGCTGGTCGAGGAGAGCCGTCCGGAACTCGAGTTCAACGCCGCGCTTCTCAAGAAGGTCGACGAGCTGGAGCTTTCGGTGCGTTCGGCCAACTGCCTGAAGAACGACAACATCGTCTATATCGGCGACCTCATCCAGAAGACGGAAGCGGAAATGCTCCGCACGCCGAACTTCGGCCGCAAGTCGCTGAATGAGATCAAGGAAGTTCTCGCCCAGATGGGCCTCCATCTCGGCATGGAAGTGCCGAACTGGCCGCCGGAGAACATCGAAGAACTCGCAAAGCGTTACGAAGACCAGTATTGATCGCCGCGTCGTTTGAAGACGCCGCTTAGGAAGTAGGGAGACAGGGTCATGCGCCACGGTAATTCCGGCCGCAAGCTCAACAGGACGGCAAGCCATCGCAAGGCGATGCTTGCCAATATGGCCGTTGCGCTGATCAAGCATGAGCAGATCGTGACGACGCTGCCCAAGGCGAAGGAGCTTCGGCCCTACGTCGAGAAGCTCGTGACGCTCGGCAAGACCGACACGCTGCATACGCGCCGTCAGGCCTATGCGCAGCTTCCCGACAAGACCTGGGCGGCGAAGCTGTTCGACGTTCTCGGGCCCCGCTACAAGGAGCGTCCGGGCGGCTACATCCGCGTGCTGAAGGCGGGCTTCCGCTTCGGCGACAACGCTGCGATGGCCGTCATCGAATTCGTCGATCGCGACGAGAGCGCCAAGGGTCAGGATTCCGGCCCGGTGCTGGTCGAGGGCGACGAGGAGCAGGCGCTCCAGACGGCCTGACATTCAGGCGGCTGAGGGTTAATCCAGCCTATCGGAATTATGAAAAGGCAGTCATGAATGACTGCCTTTTTCGTTTCCGTCTTGTCAGCGTTCCGGCGAGCCCACAAAATTCCCGCGGGGGCGTAGCTGCCCGTCCTTTTCCAAGGACGTGCTTATGGTGGTTGAACTGATGTCTCACTCTTCTGTTGCAGGCTGGCTCGCGATGAGCGGCGGCGCGCTTGCCTTGACGGCGGCGCTTGTTTTCTTTCCGTGGAGCGCGCAGGCCGACAATGCGCGTATGCTGCCCGGCTCGCAGGCGGACATCACGCTGTCCTATTCCTCGGTCGTGAAGCGCGTCGCGCCGGCGGTGGTCAACGTCTATTCCAAGCGCGTGGTGCAGGAGCAGACCTCGCCGCTTTTCAACGATCCGTTCTTTCAGCAGTTCTTCGGTGGGCGCGGCTTCGGCGTGCCGCGCGAGCGGGTGCAGCAGTCGCTGGGTTCGGGCGTCATCGTCGATGCGTCGGGCCTTATCGTGACGAACAACCACGTCATCAAGGGCGGCGAACAGTTCAAGGTGGCGCTGGCCGACCGGCGCGAATACGAAGCCAAGGTGGTGCTCGCCGACGAACGCACCGACCTTGCCGTTCTGAAGATCGATGCCAAGGGCGAGAAACTGCCGACGCTTTCCTTCAAGGATTCCGACACGGTCGAGGTTGGCGATCTGGTGCTCGCCATCGGCAATCCTTTCGGCGTCGGCCAGACGGTGACATCGGGCATCGTCTCGGCGCTCGCCCGCACGCATGTCGGCGTCTCGGACTACCAGTTCTTCATCCAGACCGACGCGGCGATCAATCCCGGCAATTCCGGCGGCGCGCTTGTCACGACAGACGGCAAGCTCATCGGCATCAACAGCGCCATCTTTTCGCAAACAGGCGGCAGCGTCGGCATCGGCTTTGCGATCCCGTCGAACATGGTGCGCCTCGTCGTCGACAGCGCCCGCCACGGCGGCAACATCAAGCGGCCCTGGACCGGTGCGGAATTGCAGCCGATCGATGCGCAGCTGGCGACGACGCTCGGGCTCGACCGGCCCGGCGGCGCGCTGGTGCGGGACGTCTATCCGGGCGGGCCTGCCGCCAATGCCGGCTTGAAGGCGGGCGACGTCATCCGCTCCATTGACAATAATGACGTCGAAGATCCCGAGGCCGTGCGCTACCGTTTTGCGATCAAGGGGCTCGGCGGCAAGGCCAGTGTGCGCTATCTGCGCGACGGACGGACGCTCGAAACCCAGATCGACCTGCAGGCGCCACCCGAGACGCCGCCTGCCGATCGTTCGGTCATCAAGGGGCGCAATCCTTTCGCCGGCGCGACGGTTGCGAATCTCTCGCCCGCCATCGCCGAGGAGCTCGGGCTCGACGATCTCGGCCAGCATGGCGTCGTCATCATGAAGATCGACGAAGACACACCGGCGGACCAGATCCAGTTTCAGGTCGGGGACGTCATCACCGAGGTTTCGGGCGCGAAAATCGCATCGGTGAAGGAGCTGAAGGCGGCCACAGCCGGCACGCGCGGACAGTGGGATTTCACCGTCCGGCGCGGCGATCGGACTTTCTCGGCGAGTGTCGGCGGCTGATGCAGGCGGCGGGGGAAACGTGCTAAACCCCTCCCCATGAGCAACCTTTTCGAAGCCGCAGGCATGGATGACGGCGCGCCGCGCCCTCTGGCCGACCGGCTGCGTCCGAAGGTGCTGGAGGAGGTCGTCGGCCAGGATCACCTGATCGGCCCGAAAGGTCCGCTCGGGCGGATGCTGGCGCAGGGGCACCTGTCGTCGGTGATCTTCTGGGGGCCGCCCGGCACCGGCAAGACCACCATCGCGCGGCTGCTCGCCGACAAGGTGGGGCTTCATTTCGAACCGATGTCGGCGATCTTTTCAGGCGTTGCCGACCTCAAGAAAATCTTCGAGGCGGCGCGCGGCCGGCGCTCGCTCGGCAAGGGCACGCTGCTTTTTGTGGACGAGATCCACCGCTTCAACCGGGCGCAGCAGGACAGCTTCCTGCCCGTCATGGAAGACGGCACGGTGACGCTGGTCGGCGCGACGACGGAAAACCCGTCCTTCGAGCTGAACGCGGCGCTTCTGTCGCGCGCGCAGGTGCTGGTGCTGAACCGGCTGGATGACGCTTCGCTCGAACTTCTGCTGAAGCGCGCCGAGGCCCATATGGGCCGCAAGCTGCCGCTCGACGACGACGCGCGGGCGACATTGCGCGCAATGGCCGACGGCGACGGGCGTTATGCGCTCAATCTCGCCGAGGAAGTTTTCGCGCTCGGTGTCGAAACGCCCCTCGACACGGCGGGTCTCGTCAGCGCCGTTCAGCGCCGTGCGCCGCTTTACGACAAGGGGCGGGAAGGGCATTACAATCTCATCAGCGCGCTCCACAAGTCGGTGCGCGGTTCCGATTGCGACGCGGCGCTTTACTGGCTGGCGCGTATGCTCGAAGGCGGCGAAGACCCGCTTTATATCGCCCGGCGTATGGTGCGCATGGCGAATGAGGACATCGGCCTTGCTGACCCGGAAGCCGTGCATCAGGCGCTTGCGGCGAAAGAGGTCGTCGATTTTCTGGGCGTGCCCGAGGGCGAACTGGCGCTGGCGCAGGCGGTCATCTATCTCGCCACGGCGCCGAAATCGAATGCCGCCTATGTCGCTTTCGGCGCGGCCCGGCGCGCGGCGAAAGAAACCGGCTCCGTCGCGCCGCCCGCGCATATCCTCAACGCGCCGACGCGGCTGATGAAAGACCTCGGCTACGGCAAAGGCTATGTCTACGACCCGGACACCAGGGAAGGTTTCTCCGGCCAGGATTATTTCCCGGACGAGATGGAACGCGAGCAGTTTTATCATCCGGAAGAACGCGGCTTCGAGCGCGAGATCGCCAAACGCCTGACCTATTGGAACAAGCTCAGAGAGGAGAAGTCGAAGTGAACAGCATCTTCGCCGTCGCCGTCGGCGGCGCCATCGGATCGGTCCTGCGTTATCTCCTCAACATCGAAGTTTCGCGCAACCTCGGCACGAATTTCCCTTGGGGCATTCTCGTGGTGAACATCCTTGGCTGTTTCGTCATGGGGGCCATCGCTGAAAGCTTTGCACTCAAATTCAGCGCACCGCAGGAGATCCGCAGCTTCATCATGACCGGCATCATGGGAGGCTTCACGACATTCTCGGCGTTTGCGCTCGACACGGGAAATCTGATCGAGCGCGACGCCTTCGGTCTGGCCGGCCTCTATGTCACCGCTTCGGTCGGCGGTTCCATTCTCGCCCTCTTTCTTGGCCTGTGGGCCGTCAGGACCATATTGGCATGAGCAACGTCGCACAGCTTGAAATCACCGAGGAAGAAGACGGCATCCGTCTCGACCGCTGGTTCAAGCGCCGGTTCCCATCATTGACGCATGGCCGTCTCGAAAAACTTTTGCGCACGGGCCAGGTGCGCGTCGATGGCGCGCGGGCGAAGGCCAATGCGCGCCTCGTCTCCGGTCAGGTCGTGCGCGTGCCGCCGCTGGGTGACGCGCTGGAGCCCGGACCAAAGGCCGAGAAGCCGGTGACGGAGAAGGACGCGGAGATGATCCGCGCCTGCGTCATCTACAAGGACAAATCGGTCATCATCCTGAACAAGCCCGCCGGGCTTGCCGTGCAGGGCGGCACCAAGACGGAGAAGCATCTCGACGGCATGCTCGATGCGCTGATCTTCGACGCCGAGGAGCGGCCGCGCCTCGTCCACCGTCTCGACCGCGATACGTCGGGCGTCATCGTGCTGGCGCGCACCGCGCGGGCGGCTGCCGCGCTTGCGCGTTCCTTCAAGCACAAGGATGCGCGCAAGATTTACTGGGCGCTCGTCATCGGCACGCCGACGCCGCATCAGGGCACCATCGATCTGGCGCTGACCAAGAAAGAAGGCCCGCGCGCCGAACGTGTCTTCGCCGCCGAGGACGACGACGAGGATGCGCGCAACGCGGTGACGCATTACTCCGTCATCACCAGCATCTCGATCAAATTTTCCTGGGTCGCCTTCATGCCGATGACGGGACGCACGCATCAGATCCGCGCTCATGCGTCCGCCATCGGCCACCCGATTGTCGGCGACGGGAAATATGGCGGCGTCGATGCGCATCCGGGCGGCGAAATTCCGCGCCAGCTTCATCTGCATTCGCGCTCGCTCAGCATCGCCCATCCGGACGGCGGCGGTAAGCGCATCTATATCGAGGCGCCGTTGCCGCCGCATATGCAGAAGACATGGACGCTTCTCGGCCTCGATGAACGCGACGCCAGGGGCGCTTTCGACGGACTGGAACTATGACGCGCCTCGTCGTCTTCGATTGCGACGGCACGCTGGTCGATAGCCAGCATATGATCGTGGCGGCGATGGCGCATGCGTTTGCCGCGCATGGGCTTGCCGAATTGCCGCGCGCCAAGGTGCTTTCCATTGTCGGCCTGTCGCTTGACGAAGCGGTGTTCGCCCTGTTGCCGGAGACACCGGAGCCGGTTCGCCGCGCCGTGACAGCCGCCTACAAGGATGCCTTCTTCCATCTGCGGGAGCGGCCTGAACTGCACGAGCCGCTTTTTCCCGGCACGCGCGCGGCGATTGAGCGGCTGGCGGCTGAGGGCGATGTGCTGCTCGGCATTGCGACGGGAAAGTCCCAACGCGGCCTCAGGCATATGCTGGAGATGCACGACCTGGGGCGATTTTTCATGACCCTTCAGACCGCTGACGATGCGCCGTCGAAGCCGCATCCGATGATGCTCGAACGCGCGATGGCCGATGCGGGCACAAGGCCCGCCGAGACGGTTCTCGTCGGCGACACGACATATGACATTCTGATGGCGCGCGCCGCCGGGGCCCATGCGCTCGGCGTCGATTGGGGCTATCATGCGGCGGACATGCTGGCGCAGGCCGGGGCCCGGAAGGTGCTATCGGCATTTTCGGAACTCCATCCGGCGCTCGCTGAAATTTGGCTGGAGCCGGCGCGTGCGACGCCGGGGATAGGGGAGACAATCGGATGAGAACGATCGGCCGTCTGCTGCTTCTGCTCGTCGTCGTGTTGGGCCTTGCCGTCGTGGCGCTGAGCTTTGTCGATCTCGGGCGGTTTGCGCCGCAGATCGAGGCCGCCGCGAAGAAGGCGACCGGGCGCGATCTGAAGATTGCCGGCCCGCTTCACATCGGCATTTCGCTGCTGCCCGAGCTTGTCGCCGAGAAGATCAGTTTCTCCAATGCCGATTGGGGCACGCGGCCGCAGATGGTGACGGCGGACAAGCTGGCGCTGAAGATCGCGTTGCTGCCGCTTCTGAAGGGGCAGGTCGGCCTTCAGTCCGTCGAACTCGACGGCGCGGACATTTATGTCGAGACGGACAAGACCGGCAAGGGCAACTGGGAGTTCGGCACCACCGCGCCCGCAGCGGCTCCCGCGGCTCAGAACGGCGGCGGCGCGCCGTCGCTTGCGGGCGTGCCGAAAGTTTCGATCTCCGATCTCAAGATCACCTATCGCGACGGCAAGACGCAGAAGGTGACGAAAGCCGATTTCAAGAAAGTGTCGATAGAGCCTTCGGGCGGCGGCGTCCACACGACCATTGAAGGCGACGTCAACGGCTCGACCATCGCCTTCGACGCCGATGTCGATCAGTCCGCGACCGACATCGCGCTGAAGAATGCGACGCTGACGGCGGCGGGCACCAGCGTCAAAGGCGATCTGACTGTCGGCCTCGGCGGGCCGAAGCCGAGCATCACCGGCGCGCTGTCGAGCGACAAGTTCGATGTGACGCCGCTTGCGTCGGGCGGCGGTTCGGGCAGCGGCGGCGGCAGCGGCAAGCTTTTCAGCCGCGATCCCCTGCCGCTCGATCAGCTCAATGCGGCCAATGCCGATGTGACGATCAGCGTCGGCACGCTGATCTACAAGGGCGTGACGCTGGAAAACCTGAAGCTGCCGATCAAGTTGAAAGACGGCGCGCTCAGCCTGCCGGTCTCGCTCGCCTATCGCGGCGCGCCGATCAACGTCTCGCTGACGGCCAATGGCGGCGCGCGCTCGGTCGGGCTCGACGCCAAAACGACGGCGCTCGATTTCGGCAAGCTGCTTGCCGATCTCGACGTGACCAATCTGCTGGCGGCCAAGGCCGACATCGCCGCCAAGCTCGGCGGTCACGGCAATTCGCTGCATGACATAGCGGCGAGCGCCAGCGGCGTCACCAACTTTGCGCTGGGCGAAGGCACCATCAACTCCAAGATGTTCGCCATTGCATCGAACGATCTCGCCAAGGCTTTGATCCCGAACGGGCAGAGCGGCGACACCGCGAAGCTCGTCTGCGCGCTCAGCGCCCTCAACTTCCAGGGCGGCGTCGGCACCTCGAAGGCGCTTGCGGCCGAGACCGACAGCCTGATTACGACGGGCGGCGGCACGGTCAATCTCGGCACGGAACAGATCGACCTGCTGCTGAAGCCGAAGCCCAAGAAGGCGAGCCTTGCGAGCCTTGCCTTCCCGATCCGCGTTTCGGGGCCTTTGTCCGCGCCGAGCGCCGGCATCGACCGGGAGGGTGCGGCGGTCGGCATCGCCACCGCCGTCGGCGGCGCGGCGTTGACAGGCGGCGTCCGCGTGCTGTAGCCGCTGATGAGCACGGGCAGCGGCGCGGCGGCGTCCGG
>DASVNC010000066.1:0-6882 GCA_036384055.1 Parvibaculum sp. | reverse complement strand
AAGGTCGAAGTCGAGGTCGATACGATCGCGCAGCTCGAGGAAGCCCTGGCGACCGGCGTCGAAGTGGTTTTGCTGGATAACATGTCCCCGGCCCAGCTTGCCGAGGCGGTGAAGCTGGTCGGAGGCCGGGCCATCACCGAGGCCTCCGGCCGGGTGACGGCCGCGACCGCGCCGGCCGTCGCGGCGGCGGGGGTCGATCTCATCTCCTGTGGCTGGATCACCCATTCGGCCCCGACGCTGGACCTCGGATTGGACTTCGACGCGCTGACGGCCTCCTGAGAGGCTCCTGGACCCCTTCTGAGGGCTTTTTGAGCGTCCCTCCCAGACTTCCATTGGCCAATACGGCGCCGATCTCGCTAGAATGCGGTCCAGAAAAATCATAAAAGCTCAACGGGAGGCATTATGGGAAGTGCAAACGGGCGCAAGTCGATCTTCATCACCGGCGCGGCGTCGGGCATGGGCCGGGAGACGGCCCGGCTCTTTCACGAAAAGGGCTGGTTCGTCGGCGGTTACGACCAGAATGCGGATGGGCTGAAGGCGCTGGAAGCCGAACTCGGCGCGGCCAACTGCATCGTCCGCAAGCTCGATGTCACCGACAAGAAGGACTACGAGAAGGCGCTTGCCGAATTCGGCGCGGCGACCGGCGGCAAGATGGACATCCTCTTCAACAATGCCGGGATCGGCGTGGGCGGCTTCTTCGACGAGCAGCCCTTCGAGGATGTGCTGAAGGTCGTCAACGTCAACTTCATCGGCGTGCTGAACGGCATTCACGCGGCCATCGGCCTTCTGAAGGCGACGCCGGGCTCGCTCTGCTTCACCACCTCGTCCTCGTCGGCGACTTACGGCATGCCGGGCATCGCGGTTTACTCGGCGACCAAACATGCGGTGAAGGGGCTTACCGAGGCGCTGTCGATCGAGTTCCGCCGCCACGGCGTGCGCGTCGCCGACGTGCTGCCCGGCCTCATCGATACGCCGATCCTGCCGCCGGAAGCGGTGAAGAATGCGCCCAAGGACGGCATGTTCCGCGCCATCCCGCCGATGGAAGTCGCCAAGGTCGTCTGGGAAGCCTATTCGTCCGACCAGCTGCACTGGTATGTGCCGCCGGAAATCGCCGACCTCGACAAGGCGGCGGGCAACATGCCGGAAATCGTGCGCGAGCAGATCGCAACGACCGGGCCGATTGCGAAGATGATCGAGGCGGCTCAGGCAGCGGCGAAAGCGGGCTGATCCTTCGAGACGCGGCCTGCGGTTGCGTCTCGAAGGGCGAAACAAAATGGCGGAGCCGAAGCTCCGCCATTTTTTATGCGAATACGCGGCCCGGTTTACGACTGCGGATCGCTCTCGGTCGCCACGGAGGCCGAACGGTCGGAGCCCGAGCGATAGAAAATGTGGTGGCCGATTTTCGCGACCTCGATCATGTAGGGCGCCCATTGCGGATAGACATAGGCCGCGTGGTAGTAGGTCGCCGAACCGATGATGGAATTCGTCACATCGCCCGACAGGACGTAATGGGCAAGACGCTGCGCCTTGCGCCAGGCGATGGGATCGCGCGGTTTGTCCATGTCGACCGTGCAGGCGAATGAGAACTGGCACTGGTTCGACTTCTGGCCCTGGAAGACGACGCCGCAAATGGTGTCGGGATACCGGCCCGAGATCACGCGGTTCAGGACAACTTCGGCGATGGCGAGCTGGCCGACCGAGCTTTCGCCGCGCGCTTCGAAATAGATGCTTTCGGTGAGGCAGCGGCGCTGCCTGGCGAGGTCCGTCAACTTGATGCGGATGACGGGCGCGGTGACGGCGTTGTGCAGAAGGCTTGCATTCGCGTCGGCGGCGCGGAAGGCGGCGGGCACCGCAATCGAGGCTGCCGGAATGGCGGCGGCCTGCGCCACGGCGGCGCCGTGGACAGTCGATGCAATCGCGGGCCTGGCGATGCCGGCGACAGCGACGCTGTCCGCCGAAATGACGCTGGTGAGCAAGGCGCCCGAGACGACCGAGAGGCAAAGCACCCCCGCCGCCACATGGGCAAAGCCCGACAATGCCGGGCTCAAGTCGAGCCACTCAATCAGTCTACGCACTTCGTTCTCCAATCCGACCGCTTAGTTGTTCAGTCAGTCCTCGGAGCATTTCGCCTGCGCGATTTGCCCGCTCCCTGCGGAGCTTCATTTCCGAAGTACTGCGGACATCACCGCTGTACGTGCCAGAGCCCGACGCGTCCCTGCATCCGGGCATTCACACTTGAAACAGGCGGAGCAATTAACACGCCAGTAACGAAGCGACAACCATTTCATTCGCCGGAGTAACCATGAATCGCCCATGTCCTCGCGGCAAACTGCACTTGATCACAAAGTAAGCAGGAAAATATCGCGGATTTCGGTGATTATTTGTCGTTGCAATGTGCGCATCCGTCGCAATCGCGCGGCGTTAGGTAAATGCAATTTCCACGCGCACAGCGGGAATATGTTCAAAATATGGACAATTCTGGGCGCTGATTAACCGTGAGGCATCGTCCGCCGCACATGTACGAATCATTTCGATATGCCGGAATTACGATGTGAAATTATAATCCGTATACGTCTTATTTCGGCGGACGCGCCATTCTCCGTCATATTCTGTATACGGATTTAATGGTTTTTCGGAGGTGCCGCCTCCCCGCCGAGGCGGGCCGTCGCCCGGTTCCTCGGCGCCCGGCTCCCCAGCATCCGGCCCCAAAGGGCAGCCGGGGGCGATGCACCGCCCAGCCAAACGCCTGATAAAGACTCAAGAAAAAGGGGGCTTTCGCCCCCCTTGGTCGCCTTTTTAACCGCCTCTCAGTCGCCCTGACGGGCGGTGGTGGAGAGCGCCGCCTGGGCGGCCGCCAGCCGGGCGATGGGCACGCGGTAGGGCGAGCAGGAGACGTAGGTGAGGCCGACTTCCTCGCAGAAGGCGATCGAGGCCGGGTCGCCGCCATGCTCGCCGCAGATGCCCAGTTTGATTTCAGGACGGGTCTGGCGACCGCGCTCGGCGGCGATGCGGACCAGCTCGCCGACGCCGTCGGTGTCGAGAGAGACGAAGGGGTCCTGCGAAATCACCTTCTTGGCGATGTAGTCGTTGATGAAATTGGCCGCGTCGTCCCGGCTGATGCCATAGGTCGTCTGGGTCAAGTCATTGGTTCCAAAAGAGAAAAACTCCGCCGACTCGGCAATCTGGCGGGCCATGAGGGCGGCGCGGGGCAGCTCGATCATGGTACCGATCTGGTAGACGAGCTTCGTCCCCTTCTCCTTTTCGACCGCCGCGGCGACGGCCACGATCTTCTCCTTCAGCATGTCGAGCTCGGCCTTCATGGCGACGAGCGGGATCATGATTTCGGGCGTCACGGCCTCGCCTGTCTCCTTGGCGGCCTCGATGGCCGCTTCAAAGATGGCGCGGGCCTGCATCTCATAGATTTCGGGATAGGTAATGCCGAGGCGACAGCCGCGATGGCCGAGCATGGGATTGAACTCGTGAAGCTCCTGAACGCGGCGGGCGAGCTTGCCGGCCTCGATGCCGGTCGCGGCGGCGACCTGGGCGATCTCTTCCGGCGTCTTGGGCAGGAACTCGTGGAGCGGCGGGTCGAGCAGGCGGATCGTCACCGGCAGGCCCTTCATGATGACGAAAAGCTGGCGGAAGTCGTCGCGCTGCATCGGCAGGATTTTCTCCAGGGGCGCCACGCGGCCCTTCACGTCATCGGCCAGGATCATCTGGCGGACGGCGACGATGCGGGTTTCATCGAAGAACATGTGTTCGGTGCGGCAGAGGCCGATGCCTTCGGCGCCGAAGCGGCGGGCGGTGGCCGCATCGAGCGGCGTCTCGGCATTGGTGCGCACCTTCATGCGGCGCTGCGCGTCGGCCCAGCCCATGAGCGTGGCGAAATCGCCGGACAGTTCCGGCTGCACGGTCGGCACTTCGCCTTTGATGACCTGGCCGGTCGAGCCATCGACCGTAATCACGTCGCCTTTTTTGATGGTGGTTCCCATCACCTTGAATTCTTCGGTCTTGTAGTCGATGCGGATGGAGCCGACGCCCGAGACGCAAGGGCGGCCCATGCCGCGGGCGACGACCGCCGCGTGGCTCGTCATGCCGCCGCGCGTCGTGAGGATCGCGACGGCCGAATGCATGCCGTGAATGTCTTCGGGCGAGGTTTCGATGCGCACCAGAATGACGTTGCGGCCTTCTTTCTTGGCGGCGGCGGCTTCATCCGACGAGAAGACGACTTCGCCGGACGCCGCGCCCGGCGAGGCGGGCAGGCCCGTCGCGATGACGTCGCGCGGCGCATTCGGGTCGAGCGTCGGATGCAGCAGCTGGTCGAGCGAAGCGGGATCGACGCGCTGGATCGCGGTCTTTTCGTCGATCAGTTTTTCATGCGCCATGTCGACGGCGATTTTCAGCGCCGCTTTTGCGGTGCGCTTGCCGGCGCGCGTCTGGAGCATCCAGAGCTTGGCGTCCTGCACCGTGAACTCGACATCCTGCATGTCGGTGTAGTGTTTTTCGAGGCGCTCGAAAACGGCGGACAATTGCGCGAAAACCTCGGGCATCGCCTCTTCCATCGAAGGCTTGTTGTCCTTGGATTCCAGACGCGCCTTCTTGGTCAGCGATTGCGGCGTGCGGATACCGGCGACCACGTCTTCGCCCTGCGCGTTGACCAGAAATTCTCCGTATACGGCGCGCTCGCCGGTGGACGGATTGCGCGTGAAGGCGACGCCGGTCGCCGACGTTTCGCCCATGTTGCCGAAGACCATCGCCTGCACGTTGACGGCGGTGCCCCAGCTTTCGGGAATGTTGTGGAGGCGGCGATAAGTTTCGGCGCGCGCATTGCGCCACGAGCCGAAGACCGCGCCGATGGCGCCCCAGAGCTGCTCGTTCACATCCTGCGGGAAAGGCCGTCCAAGCTCTTCCTCGACGCGGGCCTTGTAGCGCGCGATGACGTCGCGCCAGTCGGCGGACTTCAAGTCGGTGTCGAGGACGAGTTCGTGCTCTTCCTTATAGTATTCCAGAATTTCCTCGAAGTTGTGGTGATCGACTTCGAGCACGACGTCGGAATACATCTGGATGAAGCGGCGATAGCTGTCGAAGGCGAAACGCTCGTCGCCCGAACGCGCGGCAAGGCCCGTCACCGTCTCGTCGTTGAGACCGAGGTTCAGCACCGTGTCCATCATGCCGGGCATGGAGGCGCGGGCGCCGGAGCGCACGGAAACGAGCAGCGGGTTCTTTTTGTCGCCGAAGGCGGCGCCGACCGTCTTGCCGACGGCGGCGAGCGCGGCCTCGACCTGGCCCTTCAATTCCGCCGGATACCGACGGTTGTTGGCGTAGAAGGCGGTGCAGACTTCGGTGGTGATGGTGAAGCCCGGCGGCACGGGAAGCCCGAGGTTCGACATCTCGGCCAGGTTCGCACCCTTGCCGCCAAGGAGATTGCGCATCGACGCCGCGCCTTCCGCCTTGCCGTCACCGAAGGAATAAACCCACTTCTGTTCAGCCATCGCTTACGCCTTTGTTGGGGCCGTGCCACTTATACGCAATTCGTCATGCCCCGCTTTATGCGGGGCACCCACGTCTTTTCTTGTGGATGCATCCCCGAAGAAAGACGTGGATGGCCCGGACAAGCCGGGCCAAGACGGCCATATTTTGTCGAGACTACCCCTCGACCTTCGAAAAATCCGCGACCTCGTGCAGCGCGGAGCGGATGAGCGCCAGCAGGCGCAGCCTGTTCGCTCTTACATCCGCATTGTCGGCATTCACAGTGACCTTTTCGAAGAAGGCGTCAACCGGCGCGCGAAGCTTCGCAAGGGCGCGCATCGCCGCGGCGAAATCCTCGCGGGCGACGGCGGCCTTCGCCTCTTGCGTGGCCGTGGCGACGGCGGCGGCCAGTTCCTTCTCTTCCGTCTCGACAAGGAGCTTCGCGTCCGGCGCGCCGTCGAAGGATTTGCCGTCCTTCTTCTCTTCGATTTTCAGAATGTTGACCGCGCGCTTGTAGCCCGCCAGCAGGTTCTTGCCGTCATCGGTCGCGAGGAAGGCGGAAAGTGCCTCGACGCGCTTCACGATGAGGACGAGATCGTCCTGACCCGGAAGCGCGAAGACGGCATCCACGAGGTCATGACGCGCGCCGCGATCGCGGAGATAGACTTTCAGGCGGTCGGCGAAGAAGGAGAGGAGGTCTGGGCCGGCAACACCTCCGATAAAACCGTCAGCACCCTCAGCCTGAATAATGCCTGACTGGCGGAAAATCTTGAGCAGGTCCAATCGAAGCTCAGCTTCCAGCGCGATGCGGATAACACCCAGTGCTGCTCGTCGCAGCGCATAAGGATCCTTCGATCCTGTCGGCTTTTCGTCGATGCCCCAGAAACCCGTCAGCGTGTCGATCTTGTCTGCGAGCGCCACAACCTTGCCAAGCGCGGACGTAGGCACCGCATCGGTCGGGCCGAGCGGCGAATAATGTTCGGCGATGGCGTTGCCGACGTCGTCGCCAAGGCCATCGGCCTTGGCGTAGTAGCCACCCATCAATCCTTGCAGTTCGGGAAACTCGCCCACCATGCCGGAGGTGAGGTCCGCCTTGGCGAGACGGCCTGCGATTTCGGCCTTCGCCGCAAAACTCTCACTGTCATCCCCGGACTTGATCCGGGGATCCAGGGGCCGCGCGCTCTGAGTTCCATGACCCTGGGTTGCCGGGTCAAGCCCGGCAATGACAGGCTGGGTTGAGCTCAGAACATAAGGCGCAAGTTCTCGCGCGAGCTTGGCGATGCGCTCGGCTTTCTCGCGGACCGTGCCGAGCTTTGCCTGGAAGACGACTTCCTCCAGTTTCGGCAACAGGCTTTCCAGCGTCACCTTCTTGTCCTGTTCCCACAGGAAGCGCGCGTCGGAGAAGCGGGCGCG
>DASVNC010000065.1:0-7199 GCA_036384055.1 Parvibaculum sp. | reverse complement strand
GCAGCTGATCCAGATGCACTACACCGATCCATATTTCCTCGATCGCGATCTGGTCGGCGGTATCGACATCTTCGGCAGCGAAACCAACTACCAGGATCAGGCCCAGTTCGACTCACGGTCGCGTGGTTTTGGTTTCCGCTTCGGTTTCCCGCTGTCGGAAAACAGCCGTTTCCTGATGCGCTACCAGCTCCGCAAGGATGACGTCTTCAACGTCGCCACGAACGCCTCGAAGATCATTCAGGCTGCGGTCGGATCTGGAACCAAATCGATCATCGGCTATGACTACTATCTCGACGAGCGCAACGATCCGGTCGATCCGACTGCCGGTTGGGACTTCCTGCTCAGCCAGGACTTTGCCGGTGTTGGCGGCACGGTGCGTTACCTGTCGAACCAGCTCCTCGTCCACGCCTACCATCAGTTTGCTGAAGGTTATGTCGGCACCCAGCGGCTCGATGTCGGTTACATCGAAGGTATCGGCCAGGAAGTTCGCCTGAACGACCGCTTCTTCAAGGGCGGCGCCGATTTCCGCGGCTTCAAGTCCGGCGGCATCGGTCCCCGCGACATAACGACAAGCGACGCGCTCGGTGCCGAGGCCTATGCCTTTGCGACAACCGAGGTAACGTTCCCGAATGGCCTGCCTGACGCGCTCGGCGTCCGGACAAGCCTGTTCTCCGACTATGGCTACATCGGCCGCGCTTACGTCGATCCCATTCTTGTCGGCTCGGACCAGATATCGACGACATTCGCACCGCGCGTATCGGTCGGCGTCAGCGTTAACTGGAAATCGCCTTTCGGACCTGTCCGCCTCGATTTCGCAAAGGCGCTCGTGTCCGAATCTTACGACCAGGAGCAGATATTCAGTTTCAGCGCCGGCACATCATTCTAAGTTCCAGAGAGGAAGTCTCCGTCATGAAGTTCTATGGTTCCATCGCGCGCGTGTTCGCGGCGTTTATTGTCGCGTCCCTCGTCTACGGCGCGTCCTTGGCCACGGCGCAAGCCGCGGCTGCTCCGGTCATCGTGATCGTCAACACCGAACAGATTTTTGCCCAGTCGAAAGTCGGCCAGAATGTTCGTTCGCAGCTCCAGACAATGGCGAACAAGATTCAGAGCGACGGCAAGAAGGGCGAAGCCGCCATTCAGGCTGAAGCCAAGAAGCTTGGCGAGCAGCGCTCGCTTCTGAGCGAAGCCGACTTCCAGAAGAAGGTCCAGGCGCTCGAGCAGAAGCAGGGTGAGTTCCAGCAGACCATGCGCCGCAAAGGCCAGGAATTGCAGCTCGGCAGCAACAAGGCGCGCGCCGACATCGAGCAGGCGATCCGCCCGATCTTCGCCGACGTGATGAAGAAGAACGGCGCCAACATACTGCTGGACCAGTCGGTGGTTCTGGCCGGCGGCGTCGATCTCGACGTTACGGCGGAAGTGCTGAAGGAGCTCGACGCGAAAATCACGACCCTGGTTGTGAAGCCCGTTTCGGTTCCCGCCGGCGCGGATGGCGGTCAGTAATCTGAAGGAAGAGGCGCACGCGCCCCGGCGGCGGTAATGGCGGATCCACGTTTCTTTGCGAACAAAGGTCCTTTCGTTCTGGGCGACATTGCCGCGCGGGTCGGGGCTGAGCTTGGACCGGGGGCGGACGCGTCGATGCGCATCGACGACGTCGCGCCGTTGGACGCCGCTGGTCCGGCCGATCTGAGCTTCCTCGACAATCCGAAATACGCCGCCGCCTTCGCCGCGACGGCGGCGGCGGCTTGCCTGGTGCATCCGCGCTTCGCCGCGCGCGCGCCCGCAGGCCTGGCGTTGCTTCTCAGCAAGGAGCCTTACCGGGCTTTCGCTTTGGCAAGTCAGCTCTTCTATCCGGAAGAAGCGACCGGCAGCGATACCTTCGGCGAGAGGGGCGTGATCCATCCTCTGGCCGCCGTGCATCCGACCGCCAAAGTCGCGGCCGGCGCAACGCTGGAGCCCGGCGCAGTTGTCGGCGCCCATGCGGAAATCGGGCAGGGGACAGTCATCGGCGCCAACGCTTCCATCGGCAAGGGCTGCACCGTCGGCAAGAATTGTTTCATCGGTCCCAATGTGACCATCAGCCATGCCCATATCGGCGACCGGGTCATGCTCCATCCGGGCGTGCGCATCGGCCAGGATGGTTTCGGCTTCGCGATGGGCTTGCCCCGCCACGAAAAAGTGCCCCAACTGGGCCGCGTCATTATTCAGGACGATGTGGAAATCGGCGCTAATTCAACGGTGGATCGCGGCGCCGGGCCGGATACGGTCATCGGCGAAGGCACCAAGATTGATAATCTCGTGCAGATCGGTCACAACGTCGTCATAGGCAGAGGGTGTATTATCGTCGCCCTCACCGGCATATCCGGCAGCGCCCGCCTCGGCGACTTCGTCGTTCTGGCGGCCCAGGTTGGCGTCACGGGCCACCTGACGATCAATTCCGGCGTTCAGATCGCGGCGCGCAGCGCCGTCATTCACGACGTCCCGGCGGGTCAGAAATACGGCGGCGTTCCGGCGCGCCCGGTGCGCGAATGGCAGCGCGAACTGGTCGCGATCAAGAATCTCGGCAAGCGCCGGAAGCCGGGCGAAGGTCCGGATTCGGAATAGAGGCCAGCCAAGGACGGGAATAGTGCGGAAGAGGACGAGAGGATGAGCGGTACGGAAGCGGCGGAAAAACTCGGTAGCGCGGACATCAAGCGGGTGATGGAGCTGCTCCCGCATCGCTATCCGATGTTGATGATCGACAAGATCGTGGAAATGCGCGGCAGCAGCAGCGCAATCGGCATCAAGAATGTCTCCAACAACGAACCCTTCTTTCAGGGGCACTTTCCCGGCCACCCGGTCATGCCGGGCGTGCTGATCGTCGAAGCAATGGCGCAGACAGCCGGTGCCTTGGTGCTGAACGGCCTGGGGGGCGACGCCGAGGGCAAGATCGTCTATTTCATGACGATTGACCGCGCCAAGTTCCGCAAGCCCGTTATGCCGGGCGACGTCCTGCATGTGCATGTCACCAAAATTCACAGCCGCGGCCCGGTGTGGAAGTTCAAAGGCGAAGCCAAGGTCGATGGCGCCCTCGTCGCCGAAGCCGATTACAGCGCCATGATCGTCGATCAGGCCAAACTATGACCGCGATCCACGCGACGGCCATCGTCGACCCGAAGGCCGAGCTTGCCAGCGATGTTACGGTCGGCCCCTACAGTATCGTCGGCCCAGACGTGAAACTCGGCGCGGGCGTCGTGCTCCACTCGCATGTTGTCGTTGTGGGGCGCACCAGCATCGGCGCGCGCACGCAGATTTATCCTTTCGCCTCCATCGGCCAGCCGCCGCAGGATCTCAAATATCACGGCGAGCCAAGCACGCTCGAAATCGGTAGCGACAATCTGATTCGCGAATACGTGACCATGAATTCCGGCACCGAAGGCGGCGGGATGGTCACGCGCGTCGGCAGCCACGGCACGTTTCTCGCCAGCGCCCATGTCGGCCACGATTGTCATATCGGCGATCACGTTATCCTGTCGAACACAACGCTTCTCGCCGGTCATTGCCGCGTCGAGGATTTTGTCATTTTCGGCGGCGGTTCCGCCGTTCACCAGTTCGTGCGCATCGGCCGCCACGCCTTCGTCGGCGGCGCCAGCGCGGTCGAGAGCGACATCATTCCGTTCGGGCTTGTGGTCGGAAACCGCGCCTCGCTGATGGGGCTTAATCTGGTCGGCCTGAAGCGCCGCGGCTTCACGCGCGAACAGATCAACGCGATGCGCGACGCCTACGGCCAGATTTTTGCGGCAGAGGGCACGCTGCGCGACCGCGTCGCCGCCGTCGCCGAGCGATTTTCCGGCAATCCGGATGTGATGGAGATCGTGAACTTCATCCAGGCCGCCGCCGACCGCCCGCTCTGTACGCCGCGATAGGCTTCTGAATGATGTCCGCTGCAAAGCCGCGCAAGCTGGGCATCGCCGCAGGCGGCGGGCCGCTTCCGGTCAAGGTTGCCGAGGCGGCGCTTGCATCGGGCCGCGAGGTCTTCATCGTGGGCGTCGAAGGCGCCGCGGGGCCTGCCATTGAGCGTTTCCCGCATGGCTGGGTCCGCGTTGGCGCGATGGGCCGCTTCCTGAAACTCTTCAAGAATGCGGGCTGCGAAGACGTGGTCATCATCGGCCCGATGAACCGGCCGACGCTTCGCGACATCATCCCCGATTTCCGCGGCCTGTTGCTTCTCCCGCGCTTCATCAAGCGCATGAAGACGGGCGATGACGCGCTGCTGCGCGGCGTCGTCGAATTTCTGGAGGAAAACGGAATCCGCGTCGTCGGCGCCGAAACCATTTTGACCTCGCTGCTCGCCTCCGAAGGGTTGCTGACCCGCACGGCGCCGGCGGCGGCGGATGAAAGCGACATCGACGCTGCGATCCGCGCTGCCCGCGAAATCGGCGCACGCGACATCGGCCAGGGCGCAGTCGCCTGCCGCGGCGCCGTCATCGCGCGGGAAGACATCAAGGGCACCGATGCGATGCTCGCCCGCGTCGCCTCGCTTCCGGTGGATATGCGCGGCACGGCGGAGGCGCGCACCGGCGTTCTCGTCAAGCTGCCGAAGCCCGCTCAGGAGCGCCGCGTCGATCTGCCGACCATCGGTGTCCGCACCGTCGAGGGCGCGGCGGCGGCTGGGCTCGCCGGCATCGCGGTCGAGGCAGGCGGCGCGATCATCGCCGACGCCGAAGGCGTCGCACGTGCCGCCGATGAATTCGGCCTTTTCGTTCTGGGGTTCCCCGCGGCGCGCGTTGAACGGCTGAACGCATGAGCGGGCGCATCCCACACATCATGCTGGTCGCGGGCGAACCGTCCGGCGACGCTCTTGGCGGCGAGCTGATGGAAGCCCTGAAGAGCCTGACGGGCGGCCAGGTGCGGATCACCGGCGCCGGCGGTCCGAACATGATCGCCCAGGGTCTCACCTCGATCTTCCCGCTTTCCGATACCTCCGTCATGGGCCCGCGCGAAGTGATCCCGCGTCTGCCGCTGATCCTGCGTCGCGTACGCGAAACGGCGGCCTTTGCCATAGCGCACAAGCCCGACGTCCTGGTTATCATCGACAGCCCCGATTTCACGCATATGGTCGCGAAACGCGTGGCCAAGCGCGCGCCCGAAATTCCGATTGCCAACTATGTCTCTCCGAGCGTCTGGGCATGGCGGCGCGGACGTGCCCGCTCTATGGCGCGCTACATCAAACGCGTGCTGGCGCTGCTGCCCTTCGAGGCGGATTTTTTCCGCGCCGAAGCGAACCTCGACTGCGTCTATGTCGGCCATCCGGCCATCGAGCGTATCCCGGAGCCGGGTTCCGGCGCGCGTTTTCGCAGCGAACGCGGCATCGCGCCCGCCGCGCCGGTTCTCCTCGTTCTGCCGGGGAGCCGGACCAACGAGGTGAAACGCCTCGTGCATATTTTCGGCGAGACGGCGGCAATGCTGGCGAAGGAAATGCCGGGCCTCCGGATTTTCGTGCCGACCGTGCCCCATGTGCGCCATTACGTCGAGGAAGCGGTGAAGAGCTGGCCGGTGCCGGCCGAACTGATCGACAGCGAAGCTGAGAAGCGCGCGGCCTTCGACGCCGCGACGGCGGCGCTCGCGGCCTCCGGCACGGTCTCGCTCGAGCTCGGTCTCGCTCGTGTGCCGATGGTCATCGGCTACAAGATCGATCCCATTGCCGCCTGGGTCGTCTCCGGGCTTCTCAAGGTGCCGTCGGTCGTGGTCGTCAATCTGATCCTCGACCGTCCCTCGGTGCGCGAGTTTCTGCAATTCGCCTGCAAGCCGCCGGCCATTGCCGAGGCCCTGCGGCCTTTGCTGTCATCTACTTTTCAGCGCGCCCGGGCCGTCGCCGATCTCGACGAGCTGCGCGAGATCATGGGCGTCGGCGGCGAGCGGCCGAGCCTTCGCGCGGCTCATGCGGTGCTTGAGATGCTCCCCGCCTTGCTCAAATAATAAAAAGAGGCGCCCCGCAGGACGCCTCTTTCAAATTCCGCAAAACGAAATCTTACTTCCGCTTCTCGACCGGAACATAGTCGCGGCGCGGGGCCCCGGTATAAAGCTGGCGCGGACGGCCGATGCGCTGATCCGGATCCTCGATCATCTCGTTCCACTGCGCGACCCAGCCGACAGTGCGGGCGAGGGCGAAGAGAACCGTGAACATCGTCGTCGGGAAGCCCATCGCCTTCAGCGTGATGCCCGAATAGAAATCGATATTCGGATAGAGCTTCTTTTCGATGAAGTAGGGATCGTTCAGGGCGATCTTTTCGAGTTCCATTGCGACGTCGAGCAGCGGGTCGTCCTTTATGCCGAGAACCTTCAGCACTTCGTGGCAGGTCTGCTGCATCACACGCGCGCGCGGATCGTAGTTTTTATAAACGCGGTGGCCGAAGCCCATCAGGCGGAACGGATCGTCCTTGTCTTTCGCCTTCTTGATGTATTCCGGAATGCGGTCGACGGTCCCGATCTCGGCCAGCATTTCAAGCGCCGCTTCGTTGGCGCCGCCATGCGCCGGGCCCCACAGGCAGGCGATGCCCGCCGCGATGCAGGCAAAGGGGTTGGCGCCCGACGAACCGGCGAGGCGCACGGTCGAGGTCGAGGCGTTCTGCTCGTGATCGGCATGCAGGATGAAGATGCGATCCATCGCGCGGGCAAGGATCGGATCGACCTTGTATTCCTCGGCCGGAACCGAGAAGCACATATGCAGGAAGTTTTCGGCGTAGCCGAGATTGTTCTTCGGATAGACGACCGGTTGGCCCACCGAATACTTGTAGGCCATCGCCGAAAGCGTCGGAATTTTCGCGATCAGGCGGCGGCTCGCAATCATGCGCTGCACCGGATCGTTGATGTCGGTCGAGTCGTGATAGAAGGCCGACAGCGCGCCGACCATGCCGCACATGATCGCCATCGGATGCGCGTCCCGGCGGAAGCCGCGCAGGAAGAATTGCATCTGCTCATGAACCATCGTGTGGTTCGTGATCGCCTTGTCGAAGTCCTTGAACTGGCCCGACGTCGGCAGGTCGCCGTTGAGCAGCAGGTAGCAGGTCTCGAGGAAGTTACCGCGCTCCGCGATCTGCTCGATCGGATAGCCGCGATAAAGCAATACGCCTTCTTCGCCGTCGATATAGGTGATCTTGGATTCGCAGCTCGCCGTGGAGGTGAAGCCCGGATCGTAGGTGAAGTGGCCGGTCTGGCCGTAG
>DASVNC010000064.1:0-10866 GCA_036384055.1 Parvibaculum sp. | reverse complement strand
CCGCGCTCACGGCGCGCGCGAAAGAGATCGACGCCAGACGCGCCCGCGGCGAATGGACGGTGCCGACGACGATCGGTCTTGAGAAGGCGACGAACCCGTTCCTGCGCGCGGCGAGCCGCGATCTCCGCCACACCGTCGGCCTCGACGCCGCCGCCGATGTCGACGTCTTCGCCGAAACGCGGAAGCTGAAGGATAACTTCTGAGCATGAAGGCCGAGCTCGACGCGGACCAGATCATCCGGCTGCTCGATCTGGCGCCGCATCCCGAAGGCGGCTGGTTCCGCGAAACTTTTCGTGACAAGCCCGATGCGCAGGGCCGCGCGCGCGGCACCGCGATCTTCTATCTGCTGAAGGCCGGCGAACGCTCGCACTGGCACCGCGTCGATGCGGCGGAAACCTGGCATTGGTATGCGGGCGGCGCACTCGATCTCAGCCTTTCACCGGACGGAAGCCTGCTCGAAGTGCACCGCCTCGGGCCCGATCTCGCCGCCGGCCAGCGCCCGCAAATCACCGTTCCGCCGCATCACTGGCAGGCGGCGGTCTCCGCCGGCGCGTTCACGCTGGTCGGCTGCACGGTTGCGCCGGGCTTCGAGTTTTCGGGCTTCGAGATGGCCGCGAAGGATTGGCGGCCCGGCCCCGTATGAGCGGCCGCGATTCCGCTTTTCCCGATATGGAACAATGCTAATCTTGGCTCCTGATCTTGGCATGGGGCGCAAGTTTCGTGAGATTTTCCCGGTTTTTCGCGGCGGTCGTGGTCGCATGTCTCTATGCGCCGCTGACAAGCCATGCCGAGACGGCAACACCCGCCAAAGCGCAGACCTGCCCGACCGACCCGCGCGCGCCCCTGCACACGCCGACCGTTGAGCTGTCGACACGCGGCGGCGCCACCTACGGCACGATGCAATACCGCACCGGCGCGCCGCTCGGCCCCAAGGAAATCGCGCTCACTTTCGACGACGGGCCGAACCCGGAGGTGACGCCGCGCGTCCTCGACATTCTCGACCGCCATTGCATCAAGGCGACCTTCTTCATGGTCGGCATCTACGCCGCAGCCCGCCCCGACCTCGTGCGCGAGGTCGCCGCGCGCGGTCATTACATCGGTACCCACACCTGGGACCATCCGAATAATCTGCGCCGGCTGTCGCTGCCGGCGGCGAAAACGGAAATCACGAAAGGCTTTGCCGCCGCCCGCGAAGCCCTGGCGAGCGCCCCGCCGGAAAGTCAGGCGCGGCTCGCACCATTTTTCCGCTTTCCGGGCCTGAACGACAAACCGGCGCTGATCTCGTGGCTCGGCCAGCGCGACATCGCCACCGTCTCCTGCGATTTCGGCGCCGATGACTGGCTGAAGATCAGCCCGGCGGAAGTCGAACGGCGCGGCCTCCGCAGCATCGATGAAGTTGGCCGCGGCATATTGATCTTGCACGACACACGCGAACACACAGCCGACATGCTGTCGGACTTCATCGTCGCGCTGGAAAAGCGCGGTTACCGCTTCGTGCAGATCGTTCCGGATCGCCAGACACGCGAACTGGCGGAAGCCGCGCCCGGCAGCCTCTTGCGCGGCCCGGAGGCATTTCAGTGAAGAGGCGCATCGTCACCCGCCGCGCCGTCCTCACGCTGGCGGCAACGAGCGCCGCACTGGTCGCCGCGCCGGCGATCCTGAAAGCCGATGCGCCTTACAAGCGCAGGCTGCACATGCAGAGCCTCAATTCCGGCGAGACGCTGAACGTCATCTATTGGGCGGACGGCGATTACATTCAGGATGCGCTGAAGCATATCAACTGGTTCATGCGCGACCTGCGCACCGGCGAGCGCACCGAGATGGACGTGCGCTTGCTCGATCTCTTGTGGGAGATCGATGGGCTGACGCCGTCCAACGATCCGCTCTACATCATGTCCGGCTATCGTTCCGAAAGCACCAATCGCTGGCTCGCCGAACATTCGGACGGCGTCGATCCTTCAAGCTTCCACATGCGCGGCATGGCGATGGACCTGACGCAGGATTTCTCCGATCCCGGCATGATCTATCGCGTGGCAAAGAAGCTCGGCAAAGGCGGCGCGGGCTTTTATCCCGTGCAACATCCCTTCGTGCATGTGGATGTCGGCCCGCCGGACAGCTGGGTCTATCCCGCGCACGGCGATCCGACACGTGCGCCGAAATACGACGCCGAGCATCCGGTCACTCAGAAAGGCTGAGGGTCTTCAGCCCGCGATGAATTGCGCGCCGTTGGCCGTCATGGTCGCGCCGGTGATGAAACCGGACTTGTCGTCGGCGAGGAAGACGACGCAATGAGCGATCTCTTCCGCCTTGCCGAGGCGGCCGACCGGGATCGTCGCGATGATGCCTTCGAGCACCTTCGGCGGCACCGCCTGCACCATCTCGGTGTCGATATAGCCCGGCGCGATGACGTTGACCGTCACGCCCTTCTTGGCCACTTCCTGCGCCAGCGCCTTGGTGAAGCCGATCATCCCGGCCTTGGCGGCTGAATAATTCGTCTGGCCCATCTGGCCCTTCTGGCCGTTGATCGACGAGATGTTGATGATGCGCCCGAAGCCGCGCTCACGCATGCCGTTGATGACCGGCTGCGTCATGTTGAAAAGCGAGTCGAGATCGGTCGCGATCACTTCGCGCCAGAGCTGCGGCGTCATTTTGTGCAGCATCGCATCGCGCGTGATGCCGGCATTGTTGACCAGCACATCGACCGGACCAAGGTCGGCCTCGACCGCGGCGATGCCCTTCACGCAGGCGTCATAATCGGCGACGTCCCACTTGTAGCATTTGATGCCGTTCTTCTCCTGGCAGGCCGCGGCTGCGGCGTCGTTGCCGGCATAGCTCGCCGCAACTTCGTAGCCCGCCGCCTTGAGTGCAATCGAGATCGCGAGACCGATACCGCGCGTGCCGCCGGTTACGAGCGCAACCCGTGCCATAGAAGTCCTCCCTGATGCCGATGCTTCACACGGATTGTCCGCGTCTCCCGGCTCTTTCTAACGTCCCCGCCCATTCATCCTCATGCCGCAGATTGTCGCGGTGCGGATGAATCCTCGTTCAACTTCTCTCGACACCTGAACCTTCAACAACTTTGTGCGTCTAGCTTCGCTCGACGCCTGAACCTTCAACAACTTTGTGCGTCTAGCTTCGCTCGACGCCCGAACCTTTAACAGCTTTGTGCGTCTAGCTTCGCTCGACGCACAGGGCGATGCCCATGCCGCCGCCGATGCAGAGCGTGGCAAGGCCCTTCTTGGCGTCGCGCTTCTCCATTTCGTGAAGCAGCGTCACGAGAACGCGCGCGCCCGACGCGCCGATCGGATGGCCGATGGCGATGGCGCCGCCATTAACGTTGACCTTGGATGTGTCCCAGCCGAGATCCTTGTTGACCGCCAGCGCCTGCGCCGCAAAAGCTTCATTCGCTTCGACGAGATCGAGATCGCCGATCGACCAGCCGGCCTTTTTCAGGGCCGCGCGCGAGGCGGGGATGGGGCCTGTGCCCATGATCGCCGGATCGACACCGGCCTGCGCCCAGGCCACGATGCGGCCGAGCACCTTGCGGCCCTCTTTCCTGGCCCGCTCGCCGCTCATCAGCACCAGCGCCGCGGCGCCATCGTTGAGGCCGCTGGCGTTGGCAGCCGTCACGGTGCCGTTTTCTTTCTGGAAGGCGGGCTTCAGGCCCTTGATGCTGTCGAATGTGACGCCCGGCTTGATGAACTCGTCTTCGGCCACAACCGTGTCGCCCTTGCGGCCCTTGATCGTAACCGGAGCGATTTCGTCCTTGAAGCGGCCGCCCTTCTGCGCCGCTTCCGCCTTGTTCTGCGAGGCGACGGCGAAATGGTCTTGTTCCTCGCGCGTGATCTGCCAGCGCGCGGCGACATTCTCGGCCGTCTGGCCCATGTGGTAGCCGTGGAAGGCATCCCACAAACCGTCCCTGATCATCGTATCGATGAACTGCATGTCGCCCATCTTCTGGCCCGAGCGCAGATAGGCGGCGTGCGGCGCCTGGCTCATGCTTTCCTGACCGCCCGCCACGACGATGTCGCTGTCGCCGTTGACGATGGCTTGATAGCCGAGAGCCACCGCCCGCAGGCCCGAGCCGCAAAGCTGGTTGACGCCCCAGGCCGGCACCTCGACGGGAAGCCCCGCATTGATCGAGGCCTGACGCGCCGGGTTCTGGCCCTGCGCGGCTTGCAGGATCTGTCCCATGATGACCTCGGAAACATCGGCCTTGTCGACGCCGGCGCGCTCCAGCGCCGCCGTGATCGCGACCTTGCCAAGCTCGTGCGCGGGCAGGCCCGACAGGACACCGTTGAAAGAACCGACGGGCGTACGCGCCGCGCCGACAATCACCACTTCCATCTCGGGCTTGCTCATGAGCAGGGCTCCTTGGGACAAATGTTCCTGAAAAAACCGGCCCCAGGGCGGCGCTTGCCACGCAACTGGCCTCGGGGATTTCCCCAAACAATGCCCCAGCCGGCGGACAGGGTAAATGGATTTCTGTGCACCGCAACGGAGGGCTTGCGCATTGCAACAATACCGCGCCACAATGCCTCCGAATTCGGCATACTCGGGGCCTAAACCGCGGAACAAGCGGCCCGAACGCCGACCCCGGCGTCGCAAGCCCATAATCCGGCATCAGCCTCAAACGGAGATGACACAAACCGTGGCGAAGAAAACAGCATCCACGGATGATGATGTGATCGTCATCAAGAAGTACGCGAACCGGCGTCTCTACAACACCGCGACATCGAGCTATGTGACGCTCGATCATCTCTGCGAGATGGTGAAGCAGGGCAAGGAATTCGTTGTTCACGACGCCAAGACGAACGAAGACATTACCCGTTCCGTCCTTGCCCAGATCATTTTCGAGGAAGAAGGCAAGAGCGGCCAGAACCTCCTGCCGATCAAGTTCCTGCGCCAGCTGATCCGCTTCTACGGCGACAGCCTGCAGGGCTTCATTCCGTCCTATCTCGAACTGAGCATGGATACATTCTCGCGCGAGCAGGAAAAGCTCCGGACCAGGATTGCAAGCGCCTTCGGCGGCGGCGCCAGGCTCGGCCAGTTCGAGGAGCAGATCCGCCAGAACTTCGCGATGTTCGACAGCGCCATGCGTATGTTCTCGCCGTTCGGCAATCGCGCCCGCGGCGGGGGCGAAAAGCCCGGTGAACGCGGCGAGGAAGCGGCGGCGGGCGCCGAGGGCGGGCCGCGCGACCGCGAGCTCGAAGAACTGAAGCGTCAGCTTGCGGCCATGCAGGCCCAGCTGGAATCCCTGGCGAAAAAATAGGAAGCGGCGTCCCGCCTCAGGCGCGCGTGCCCGTCAGCGGCACGGCGTGATGATCGGCCGGCAGATCGAGCGTCGGCTCGCCCAGGAAAAATCCCTGGAGATATTCGACGCCGAAGTCCCGCAGCATCGCAACCTCTTCGGCGTTGCCGACCCACTCCGCGATGATGGGCAGGTTGAAGTTGTGCGCGAGATCGACCAGCGTGCGGACGAAGAACTGATTGTCCTGGTTGGTCGCAAGATCCTGCACGAAGGATCCGTCGATCTTCACCAGATCGACCTCAATGGTCTTCAGGTTCCGGAACGATGTGTAGCCGGCGCCGAAATCGTCGATCGCCACCTGACATCCGAGATCGCGCAAAGTCTTGACGAACTCCGCCGAGCCTTCGATTTCCTGCAGCGCCACCGTTTCCGTGATTTCGACAATCAGGCGCGAGGCGAGGCTGCGGTCGGCGCGCAGCTGCGCCATCAACGTATCCAGCCACATGCGGTCGCTGGTCGTGCGGCCCGAAACATTGAGCGACAGCTTGACGTCGGGATGCGCGCGCAGCGTCTCCATCGTCAGCTCCATCGCACGGAAATCGAGCAGACCGATCAATCCGAGTTTCTCGGCGATGGGCACGAAATTTCCGGCCGCCGCGATCGAACCATCGGGCTGCTCAAGCCTGATGAGGCACTCATGCATCATCACCTCTCCGGTGACCGATGAGACGACCGGCTGATAGGCCAGACAGATGCGCTTGTCGTTGAGCGCCGAGACGAGTTCGTCCGTCACATTGATATTGTACTGGCGCGTTTTCTCGCGTTCCCGCGACGGCGTGTAGATGACGTAGCTGTCACGATGCATCTGTTTGGCGACGTTGAGCGCTTCTTCCGCGCGCGCGAGCGCATGCTCGACCGTCTGCGCATGTGACGGCAGCGCGACGCAACCGGCGGAAACCGTCGTTGCGACCGGTCCGCGCGATGTCTCGATCACCTGGTCGCGCACCGAAGCGAGCAGACGCTCCGTCACGGAAATCAGACGCTCATTGCCGCAGTTCCGCAGAACGAGGCCGAACTTGTTGCCCGAATAACGGCCGACCGCATCGACGCGGCGCGCCAGACCGCGCAAACGCTGGCCCACGCCGACAATCACTTCATCGGCTATATCGAAGCCGTAGCTGTCGTTGATAAGCGTCAGATTGTCGATCGCCAACAGCAGGAACGCCGCGCCGCCGCGCCCGCGTTGCGCCTGACCAATCACCTCGCCGACCGCTTCCTTCAGCCGGATACGGTTGAGCAGACCCGTCAATTCGTCATAGGTCGACAAGCGCACAAGGCGGTCTTCGCGGGCGCGCCGCGCTTCGATCGACCGCAGCACGCCGACGGCGAAGCTCGGATTGCCGTCCGCATCGGCGAACCAGCGGCCGCGATCCTCAACCCAGCGCAACCCGCCGAAGTCGTCTCTAACCTGATATTCGAGTTCGTAGGGAACGCCCGCGCCGCTATCGGCTTCCTTGCGGCGTATGATCGCGTCATACCGGGTCGCCCCTTTTTGGGACACGACGCGCGCGCTGTATGTCTTGTTTGTGCCCACGGCGTTCGCAGCTTCGACGCCGAGCAACAGCGAAACGCCGTCGGCCCAATGGATCACGTCATCCTTAATAGTCCAGCGATAGGCCACATCGCCGAGCGCGCTGACCGCGAAGGAAGAGAGTTCCGCACGCGCACGCTCAAAGGCATCCGCGCGCTGCATGGCACCGTCGGCACCGGCCGCTTTATCTGCATTTCCCGTCGGTTTTCGCGCGTCCCCGTCCACGTCCGGCCTCACTCGCTCGCTTGACCCCGGCAGTTCTTCGCCGTGCCGCCCATCCTGGACGGTCTCTTGAGCAAGCCCGAGTGTGCTTGACAGGTCTTAACAATCCGCCAAACAGCGTGACGACTAAAAGTTTAAGGAGCATAGTTAATCAAACGTCGCTCACACGGCGGATGGCAGAGTTCTTGCTCTTTGAGCACACATGAACGGCATCAGACGCATCGCATCGGTATCGCAGTCTTCCTCGACGCGCACGCGCGACGCGGGGCAGGCGCGCGCCGCGTCGGATGCGACCGGCGCCGACATGAATCCGCCGCCGCGCTCAAACGCCGGCCTTGGCGGCGCGACGGCGAGTTTTCGCCCGGCCGCAGGCTTCCTCGCCCAATATGTCGATCAGCACTATGCCTGGCCACGCGCGCCGCAGCGCAAGGCGAGCGAGCGCCAGCGCGCGACCCGCGCCTATATCGTCGCCGACATGCTTCAGGATCTTCTCGCCGAGACGCGCCGCGCCCGCCCGACGGACGAACGGCTCTAACCTCAGTAGCCGCTTGCCGCCAGCGAATGAGAGGCCGCGCATATATTGTCAGCCCCGCGGCTTCAGCTTTGAGGTCTGGTCGCGATGATCAGCGACTGCAGATCGGCGATCGCGCGCTCGATCCGCGACAGCCTTTGATCCAAGTCGTCGAGCCGGGCGAGAACGGGCGCGGCGTTGCCGCCGTCTTCCCTGGGCATCGGCGTCGCGACGCCCGCCCGCGAGACGACATCGGCTGCGGGCGCGCCAAGGAGCCGGGCCAGCATCGTCACCTCGTTGGGCGTGACTTCGCGCTGGTCTTTCCAGATCTCATCGACCGCGCCACGCGGAAGGCGGAGCGCCGCCGCAACGTCGTCTCGCGTCAAACCGCGCTCTCTAAGCCGTTGGTCGAACCAGCTCTGATCGAAAAAAAGCGCCATCTCATTTGCCTGCAAAAACCGGCATACGCGTCTCCAGGAAGCCTAGCCGCCGCGACGCCCCCTTCAAAGACGATTCGAGGAGCGTCCCGATCTGAAGTTGCCGGGCGCGTCCGCCCCGCCGGGATTGATGCCGCTCGACGCACCGGCCCCGCAAGCCTCTCTTTTGCAGAAGACTTGACCGCGTTTGTGGCAAGGCGAACAAGCAACTAGACTGACGCAAGGTCAGCCGGCATTTCCGCCGCCGGCGGGGGAGACAGGCAAGAATGGCAATCCTGAAAGGCGTGGTCGTCGTTACGGCCGCTTTTCTGCTGATCATGATGGTGGGCTATTGGGCGGCCGGCAGGGCGCGGCCCATGCTCGACGCCGCTTCCCGCGCCGCTCTCCTCAAGGCCGGCCTCGCCCATGCCTTCCTCGATCTTCCAGACGGCACGGTTCACTACCGGCTTGAAGGTCCGGAGAGCGGCCCGCTGATCGTTCTGATCCACGGCTTCTCGACGCCGTCTTTCGTCTGGGACGATTATTTCAAACCGCTGACCTCGGCAGGCTACCGCGTCCTTGCTTACGACAATTACGGGCGCGGCTTCTCCGACAGGCCGAATACGAAATACGACGCCGATCTGAGCGACCGGCTGTTGCTCAATCTTCTGGACAAGCTCGGCCTCGACGCGCCCGCGCATATCGTTGGCTATTCGATGGGCGGCGCGACGGCGGCGATCTTCGCCGCCCGCCACCCCGACCGCGTGCGCTCGTTGACTTTGATCGCACCGGCGGGCCTCGGCGTCGCAACCAGCCGCAATCTCGAATTGATGAAACGCCCCGTGATCGGCGACTGGATCGTCCGCATGTTCGGACTGAAGATCTTTCACGCCGCCGCCGCGGAAGAGGCGAAGGCCGCGCCGAACCCGGCCGATTTCCTCACCGATTTCGACCGCCAGATGGACTATCGCGGCTATGGCGACGCGCTGCTCTCGACGCTGCGCTACTACCCGCTGGCGACAAGCGAGACGGCCTATGCCGATGCCGGCCGCTCACCCAGACCCGTCCTCGTTATCTGGGGCGAGGCGGATGCCACCGTTCCGTTTTCCAACGCCAAGAGATTGATCGCGCTGATGCCGCGCGCCAGGCTCTATTCCTATCCGCAGCTCGGTCACAATATCGGCTTTTCGCAGGCGCCGATGATTACGGGCCTGATGCTCGAATTTCTCAACGCGCAAGGCCCCGTGCCCACCGCAACGGACGCGGCCGGCGCGGCCCCGAAACTCGGTGTCCGCGAGTTGAACGGGGAAGCCCGCCCAGGCCAATAGCGAGGCAGCGGAAAATTCGGGCAGGCGCCCGGCCCTATGCTCTCGCCACCCACAAGCGGCGGCGCTAGACTGCCCCTCGGAAGCCACAAGGCTTCCCTATCCGGCGAGGTCCGGCATCCGTGAGTGAACTTTATATCGAGGAGCTGCCCTGGGCCGCGCCGCATGAACTTTTTCATGCCTTTGCGCGCGAGCCCTTCGCATTGCTGCTCGACAGCGCGACGGCAGGCCCTGCCTGCGACCCCTCGCTGCATGGCCGCTGGAGTTTCATCGCGCTGGACCCGTTCGAAACGCTCGATGCGGCAAGCGCAACACCTTTCGCCGATTTGAAAGCCTGTCTCGCCAAATGGGCGCTTGGAAAACCTGCCGATGGTCTTCCACCTTTCATCGGCGGCGCAGCAGGCTTCCTCGGTTACGACCTCGCCCGGACGCTGGAACGTCTGCCGCCGCGCAAACCGCCCTTCGCCGTCAACGACGCGGAGACGCCGGATCTGGCCGTCGGCTTCTACGACGCCGTGCTCGCCTTCGACATGTTCGAGAAACGCGCCCGTCTCATTTCAACCGGTCTTCCCGAGCTTCGGGAAGACCGTCGGCGCGGCCGCGCGAAGGAGCGAGCGGCGGCATTGCGGTCCCGTTTCGAAGGCGCAACCCGGATGCCGCGCCCGTCCACGGCGAAAGCATCCGCGACCTTGCATTTGTCGAACTTCACTCGCGACGGCTACGAGCGTGCCGTTCGCCGCGTCATCGACTACATCCGCGCCGGCGACATCTTTCAGGCCAACATCGCGCAGCGATTCGAAACGCAGTTGAGTGCCGGCGACGACGCCTATGCGCTCTATCTCCGCCTGCGAGCGGAAAGTCCGGCGCCCTTCGCCTCCTTTTTCAACTTCGGCTCCGGCGCGCTCGTCTCGTCCTCGCCCGAGCGGTTTCTGCTCTGCCGCGGCGGGCAGGTCGAGACCAAGCCGATCAAGGGCACCCGCCCGCGCGGCAGAACGGCGTCCGAGGACGCCGCATTCGCCGCGGACCTTCTCACCTCCGAAAAGGACCGCGCCGAAAACGTCATGATCGTAGACCTCTTGCGGAACGATCTGTCCCGCGTCTGCGCCGACCATTCGGTGATCGTCGAAAAACTTTGCGCGCTGGAAAGTTTCGCCAATGTTCATCATCTCGTCTCGACCGTCCGCGGGACGTTGCGCGACGGGGAGACGAGCGCCGACCTGCTTGCCGCCTGCTTTCCCGGCGGCTCGATCACCGGTGCGCCGAAACTGCGCGCTATGGAAATCATCGCCGAGCTGGAGCCGACGACGCGCGGTCCTTATTGCGGCGCCATCGGTTATCTCGGTTTCGACGGCGCGATGGATACGTCGATCGCCATTCGCACCATGCTGGTGGAAGGCAGGCGCATCACTTTTCAGGCCGGCGGCGGCATCGTCGCCGACAGCGATCCGGCATCCGAATATGACGAGACGCTTGCTAAGGCCCGCGCGATGATCCGCGTTTCCGGCGCCCGCAGCACCGCAGGCGCCGCGACGGTCGAGGAGGAACCGGCA
>DASVNC010000063.1:0-8953 GCA_036384055.1 Parvibaculum sp. | reverse complement strand
GGTGAACGTGACGCCCTATAATTACGTCAAGCACGGCATGAACATGACGAGCCTGGAGGCCATCTTCGCCCGCGATCCGCGTTAGCGCCCTTCATCGTTTCATTGAAGCGATGAAGGGCTCTAACTCATTGTTTTGTCGCGTTTCCGGACGGTGAACCGGATTCCACTTCACCTGGAAACGCTTTAGACCTTGCTGGACTGGGGTCTAGCCAAAGCGCGGGGGCGGGCGTAGCCTTGTCGCCAGCCATTGGGCTCTCTCTGGGAGGAGATGACATGAGCAACGAAATGCTCGGCACGGTCGCTCATATCAACGAGACCAAGACCGCCGCGCCGAAGATCAAAGGCTTCCACCACATCGCCTATCGCTGCCGCGATGCGGAAGAGACCAAGAAATTCTACGTCGATCTTCTGGGGCTGAAGCCTTCGGCCGCGCTCGCCTTCGATCGCGATCCGGCCGGCAGGGACCGGCCGTTCATGCATCTTTTCTTCGAGATGGGCGACGGTAACTTCATCGCCTTTTTCGACGAGCCGACAAGCGCCTCCGACGATGTCTTCAGGATGAAGGACGGAATCGAAGACTATCATTTCGCCTTTGAAGTCGAGACGAAGGAAGAACTCGACGCCTTCATAAAAAGGCTGGGCGAAGCGAAGGTGCCGGTGTTCGGTCCCATCGATCACCACTTCTGCCACTCGGTCTATTTCTTCGATCCGAACGGGCTCGCCTGCGAGATCACGCTGAAGGACGCCAGGCACGACGAGATCATGGCGGAAGAAGGCACGCGCGCCGAAGCCGCGATCAAGGCCTGGACGGCCAAGACCCGGGCGATCAAGGAAGCGAAGCTGAAGTTTTTTCAGGCGGCCGACTGAGCCGTCTGCCTCACCGGATCATGTAGACCTTGCGAACCGTCTCGCGGACGGCGCGGACGCTTTGACGGGTGCGCGCGTCACTTCTCTTTTTCCCCGCTCCACCACGTATCGTTGCGGTAGCCGTAGAGCGACGTGCGCTCTGGGTATTTGACCTTCGACCACAAAGCGACCCATTGGTCCGGCGAATAGAAAAGCGGAATGACGTAGTTGCCGGAAAGGAGAACGCGGTCGAGCGCGCGGACGGCCGTGACGAAATCCTCATGCGAGCGGGCGGCGAGGAGCGCGGAGATCATGGCGTCGATCGCCTTGTTCTTTGCACCCATGTAGTTATAGGAGCCGGTTTCATCCGCCGCCTGCGAGCCCCAGCGGAAGCTTTGCTCGTTGCCGGGCGAGAGCGACCCCAGCCATTCAAAAAAGATCATGTCGTAATCGAAGGCGTCGAGGCGGCCCTGATATTGGCTCGGATCGACATTGCGCACGCGGGCGTCGATGCCGGCCCGGCGCGCCATGTTTGCGTAGCTCAGCGCCAGGCGCTCGTCGGAGGGCGTCGCCACCAGAATTTCAAAGCTGAGCGGCTGGCCGGTTGCGGTGTTGGTGACGCGGCCGCCGCGGACTTCGTATCCGGCCTCGTGCAGGAGTTCGAGCGCCTTTATGCGGCCAGCGCGGTTCTGTCCGGCGGGATCGCCGATGGGCGCGTCATAGCCATGCGCCATGATCTCCGGCGTCACCGCGCCGGGGAAAGGAGCAAGCAGCGCGCGCTCGGCGGCGCTGGCGGGACGGCCATGCGAGGAAAGCTCCGAATTGTCGAAGTAGCTCTGCGTGCGCGTATAGACGCCGTGATAGAGCGTGCGGTTGACCCATTCGAAATCGAAAAGATAGGTCAGCGCAACGCGGACCCGGCGATCGGCAAAGACCGGGCGGCGCGTGTTGAAAACGAGGCCGAGCATTCCCGACGGCAGGGCGGTGCGAAAAGCGAGCTTGCGCACGCGGCCGTCTCTCACGGCAGGAAAGTCAAACTCCGTCGTCCAGCGGCCGGGGTCGCTTTCAGGGCGCACATCGTAGAGACCGGCCTTGAAGGCCTCGAAGGAGGCATTGGCGTCGCGGTAGTAATCGTAGACCAGGCGGTCGAAATTATTCTGGCCGCGGTTCACGGCAAGATCGCGGCCCCAGTAATGCGGATCGCGCCGGTAGACGATGCGCGCGCCAGGCTTGATGGCGTCGACGACATAAGGACCGCTGCCGACCGGCATGTCGAAGCCGGATTGATCGAACCGGCGCTTTTCGTAGATGTGCCTGGGAAAGATCGGCATCAGGCCGAGGATCAGGGGGAGTTCGCGGTCAGGTCCGGCGCCCGGTTCCGGCGCGATGATGAACTTCACCGTTCGGGCATCCGGCCGCTCGATGCCGATCACCTTCGAGAAATAGGATTTGTAGTTCGGGCGTCCCTTGTCGCGCAGCGTCTGCAGCGAGTAGACGATGTCGTCGATGGTGACCGGGGTGCCGTCCGAAAAGCGGGCTTCGGGACGCAGACGGAAGGCGACCCAGCTCCGGTCGGCCGGCGTCTCGATGCTTTCGGCGAGCAGGCCGTAAAGGCTGAACGGCTCGTCATAGCTTCGGGCCATCAGACTTTCAAACACGTGTTCGCGCAGACCGACCGCCGGCGTGCCCCGGACGATAAAGGGATTAAGGCTGTCGAAGGTGCCGGTCGCGGCATAGCGGATAACACCGCCTTTGGGCGCGTTCGGGTTCGCATAGGCGAAATGATCGAAACCGGGCGGGTAGAGGGGTTCGCCATGCATGGCGATGGCGTGGCGCGGTTCCGCCGACGCCGGCGGCGCCAGCGCGCCGAGACCGGACGCCGCCAAGGCCAGACACAGCAACAATCTGAAGTTCAAGGGGCCGCCTTTCCACAGTCTGCCGGATTTCCGCAAAGGCCGCGTGGCCTCCGAGTCGCGCCGGCCTAGATTACTTCAAACCAAGTTGGATTGAGGGCTGCTCAAGGCGGGAAGAATGTATCTATAATCCACGCGACTCGGCGGGGTACCGCCGCTTGAAAAAGGATCAATCATGTTCTTCCGTCGTCTGGCGCAGGGCGCTTTGGCCGTCACGCTTGTCCTGCCGCTGCTGGCCGCCACTGCCATCGCCGATCCTGCCAAGCCCGCGACGCCCGCCGCCGCACCGGAGCCGAAGCCGATCATCAAGAGTTTCGGGACATGGGGCACGCGCTGCACCGTGGAACCCAAGAACCCTAAAAAGAAAGACTGCTTCGCTTTCGTCGATGTCCGCATCGAGAACAACGAGCGTCTTTTCTTCATGGGCGTCGGCTACCTGCCCAAGAAACAGGGCGAGATCGGCGCTTTCGCCATCACGCCGCTCGGCACGCTGCTGCCGCCGGGGGTGGGCATCAATATCGACGACAAGGTGAAGTTCGGCGCGCCTTTCATTTTTTGCGGCGCGCAGGGCTGTCAGGCCGATATGCCGCTGACCAGCGATCAGGTGAAGGCGATGAGAAACGGCAAGGTCGCCAACATCATTTTCCGTCTGGTCGGCCGGGGCGATGCAAAAATTCCGCTGAAGCTCGACGGCTTCGGCAAGGCCATCGACTCGCTTGAGAAGCCGAAAGGGCCTTAATCCAGTTTCGTCGGCGCGAAGACGCTGCGGAGCCAGCCGGCGAGGGTGTTGTCGCGCAGGATATGGCGCATGAGATTGTCCATCTCGCGCGCCATGCGTTCGGGCTCGAGGAAAAGTTCTTCGCGCTTGCGGATGGGGCGCGCCGGATCGAGCTCGCGGACGACGCGGGCGGGATTGCCGGCGGCGATGCAGTTGGCGGGGATCGAACGGGTGACGACCGAGCCCGCGCCGATAATGCTGTTCTCGCCGATGGTGACGCCCTTGCCGACGATCGTTCGCACACCCAGCCAGACATTCTCGCCGATCATCACTGGCGCATACTTATTCAGTTCGCGCGTGCGGTCGTAGGTATCGTGCCAGTCGGAATCGGAGATGTAACAGCCGCTGGCCAGCATCGTGTTGCTGCCGATGGAAATGTTCACTGACGAGACGATGTGGCAACCGGGGCTGATCAGCACGTAGTCGCCCAGCGTGATGCGCCCCTGCCGCTCGCCATTGTCCCAGGTGGCCAGGCGAACCATGTTGCCGCGCGCGGCGTGAATATGGGCATGCTTGCCGACAGAGACATTGCCGCCGAAAACTTCGATGTTCCACGGACTGGTTACATCGAGCCCGCCGCCCGCCTCGTCGAAGGCCGGCACCAGAAACCGGTTCGTATAAAAGCGAACGTAACGGTCCAGCAACCGACGGATGAAGTATGGCCGCCTGTCGCGCCGCACGGCGTTCGCTCCCTCAGTGAATCGAAACGACGCCTCTCAATGGGCGTTCTTTGGACGGATTGTATAGACGCCGTCGCGCATCGGACCAAACATATCCTTTACCTGCGGATGACGAACCGGCTCTCCGCTTTCGTCGGCAAGCAGGTTTTGTTCGGACACATACGCGACATATTCCGTATCCGCATTTTCGGCAAGCAGGTGGTAATAGGGCTGATCCTTGCGCGGACGCACTTCCTCGGGGATCGACTGCCACCATTCCTCCGTGTTGTTGAAGGTCGGGTCGACGTCGAAGATCACTCCCCGGAAGGGATAGAACCTGTGGCGAACGATCTGTCCGATCTGGAATTTCGCCTGCCGATTGATCTCCATTAGCCGTCTACGCTCCACAAATAACAGGATCAAGAATAGCAGGTGGCGCGGGCAGGCGGAAAGCCCCGCGCCGCCGCGATGGCGGGATCAGTGGCTTCGCGGCATCAGGTCGCGAAGCTCGCGGCAGCCGATCAGCGTGACATGCTGATCCTCGAGATGGCGGCGAATCGTCCCCGACGCCAGCAGCTCATAGTCGCCGACCCGCGACCGCCAGTCGGGACAGATGGCACGCAACTCCCCGGTGTCGAGCGCCGGGTGGAAGATGACATAGCCAACCTGGCCAGGCCTGATCCTGTCGACCATCTCGCGCGTCCGGCGAGGGCGGTCATCCTCGATCGAGAGCGAAAGCTGGAGGATACGGTCGAGCGTCGGCACGCCCCTGGCTTCCAGCGCGGCCGTCGCTTCAACCAGAACGGCGGCGGTTTCATCGTCATAGCCGCCTTTTCGCCACTGGTCCTGATCGAGACGGAGGCCGAAGGGCGGCACGTCCGCGCCGAGCGCCGCCTTGACGAAGACGTCGTAGAGGCGGGCATGCATGACCGACCCCATATGCGTGTCGAGATGGGTGGGCAAGATGCCCGCTTCGCGCGCCATCGCAAGTTGCAGGCCGAGTTCCCTGCCGACCGCGTCTGGATCGGCGTTGGCGACGACTTCCGCGGAGGAGCGCGGGAAACAAAGTTCGGCGTCGAGGAGGCCGCTCTTCGGGTCGCGCGTCGAAACCGGGCCCCAGCGATAACCGGCCCATTCGCTGGTCAGCGTCGCATGGACGCCGAGATCGGCGTCCGGATGTTCGCGGGCCCAGGCGGCCGTCGCCCGGAACCAGGGGCAGGGCACCATGACCGAACCGCAGGTGACCGACCGCCTGGCCCAGAGATCGGCAAAGGCGTCGAGCGAGGATCCGCACATGCCGACATCATCGACATGCAGAATGGCGACCCTGTCGGTCTCCTTCAAACCGAGTTTTGCGAGTACCGGGTTGGGCTCCATCGGCGATCCTCGTTCATTTTTGGAATTGATTTTCCGGAGGCGGCAGTTGCGCTCCGGCCATGAATGGTCAATATGACTTCAACCTGAATTAGCCGGGAATTGCAAGGTTCTACGGTAATATACTGGAGATTCGAATGAGCCGATCCGTTGCGCCCCTGTTCCGCCCCTTCACGTTTAACGGCCTGACATTGCCGAACCGCGTCGTCATGGCCCCGATGACGCGCTCGCAGTCGCCGGAAGGCATTCCCGGCGCAAACGTCGCGGCCTATTACCGCCGCCGGGCCGAGAACGAAACCGGCCTCATCATCACCGAAGGCACGACGATCGACGATCCGGTCTCGACGATGGACCCGAACGTGCCGAACTTTTTTGGCGCATCGCTCGATGGCTGGAAGCGCGTCGTCGAAGAAGTGCATGGCGTCGGCGGCAAGATCATGCCGCAGCTCTGGCATGTGGGCATGGCGCGCAACCCCTCGAAGGCGCCTTATCCCGAATTGCCGAGCGCCGGTCCTTCGGGTCTGTCGAAGCCCGGCAAGCGCGCGGCCGAACCGATGACGAAGGAACACGTGCAGAGGGTTATCGACGCCTTCGCCAAAGGCGCGGCGGACGCACGCAGGATCGGCTTCGACGGCATCGAGATTCACGGCGCACACGGCTATCTGATCGACCAGTTTTTCTGGGAAGGTCTCAACGAACGCGATGACGAATTCGGCGGCGACATGCGCAAGCGCAGCGAATTCGGAGTGCGGATCGTCGAGGCGATCCGCCGCGAAGCCGGCAAGGACTATCCGCTGATCCTGCGTTTCTCTCAGTGGAAGCAGCAGGACTATACGGTGAAGCTCGCGCATACGCCCGAGCAGCTTGGCGAATTCCTGAAGCCGCTGTCGGAAGCCGGCGTCGACTGCTTCCATTGTTCGCAGCGGCGCTTCTGGGAGCCCGAATTCGAGGGCTCGCCGCTCAACCTCGCGGGCTGGACAAAGAAGCTCACCGGCAAGCCGACGATCACCGTCGGCAGCGTCAGCCTGTCGGGCGAGTTCATCGCCTCGTTCGGGGGTGAGACGTCGGAAGCGACCGGCATCGACGATCTGCTCGAACGCCTGGAAACGGATGAATTCGATCTCGTCGGCGTGGGTCGTGCATTGCTGGTCGATCCGGCATGGGCGCGCAAGGTCCATGAAGGCCGGTTCGACGCGCTGATGCCGTTCAGCAAGGAATCGCTGGCGACGCTGTCGTAATTTAGGCCGTCATTGCGAGGAGCCCTCGGGACCGCGCGGTGCGCGGCCCGAGGGGGGCTCGCAATGACGATTCCGCCTGAATCAAAAACGCTCTAGAATCCGTAAGCCTTGGCGAGGTCGGCGTCGCGGGCGGCGACCTTCCTTGCGAGGTCGACCATGACCTTGGCCTGCTTCCAGGTCGCATCGTCCTGCATCTTGCCGTCGATCATCGCGACGCCGGTGCCGTCCGGCATGGCTTCGAGAATCTTTTTGGCGAAGAGAACTTCCTTCGGATCGGGGCTGAAGACCTTCTTGGCGATGGCGATCTGATCGGGATGCAGCGACCAGGCGCCGACGCAGCCCATGAGGAATGCGTTGCGGAACTGCTGTTCGCAAGCGGCGAGATCCTTGATATCGCCGAAGGGGCCGTAGAAAGGACGGATGTCGTTGGCGACACAGGCGTCCACCATTTTGGCGAAGGTGTAATGCCAGAGATCCTGCTGTGCGTAGGCACGCGGGGCCCCGTCTTCCCTCGGGTCTTCCAGCACGCCGTAACCCGGATGGCCGCCGCCGACGCGCGTCGTCTTCATGCGGCGCGAGGCGGCGAGATCGGCGGGCCCGAGGCTCATGCCGTGCATGCGCGGGCTGGCGGCGGCGATGTCCTCGACGTTCTTCACGCCTTGCGCCGTTTCGAGAATGGCGTGGATCAGGATCGGCTTTTTGATCGAATGCTTCGCTTCAAGCTGGGCGAGAAGCTGATCGAGATAGTGGATGTCCCAGGCGCCTTCGACCTTGGGCAGCATGATGACGTCGATCTTGTTGCCGACCTCGGCGACGATCTCGGTCACGTCGTCGAGCATCCAGGGACTGTTCAGCGGATTGATGCGCGTCCAGAGGCCGGTCTGGCCGAACTCATGCGCCTTGGCCACTTCGATGACGCCCTTGCGCGCGGCTTCCTTGGCATCGGCCGGGATCGCATCTTCGAGATTGCCGAGCAGCACGTCCGTCTGCGGGATGATCTCGCCGATGCGCGAGCGCAGCTTGTCGTTGTGACCCGGAAAGAAGTGGATCATGCGCTCGAGCGCGACGGGAAGTTCGCGGTAGGGCTCGGGCGCGCCGATGGCCAACGGCTTATAGAACTGGGACGGAAGTTTCATTCGGCGATCCATGAGGGGAGGCGGGCGGGAAAGCCGCAGTCTATCCGGTTTTCATCGCTTGTCGATCAGGGCGCGGACGGGGCCGGCGGCGGTGAGCGCGGATATGCCTATCAGGGACGAAACGGCGATGACGAGATAGGGCACCTCGTAGCCACCCGTATACTGGTAGAGGAACCCGATCAGCGCGGGGCCGCTCGCATTGGCGCATGTGGTAATCATCTGCACGACAGACAGAATCCGCGCATAGGCTTTCAGGCCAAAGGCTTCGGCGGTGATGAGCGGCATCATCATCTGCATGTTGCCGACGGTGGCGCCGAACATCACCGAGATGATGAGCAGCGCCGTCACCCCATGCGCGAAGGCAAAGAGCGCGAACGAGGTTGCCTGCAAGATGAAGACGCCTTGCAGATAACGCTTCGATGAGATGCGATGCAGAACGGAGCCGCCGACCAGCCGGCCCGTGATGCTCGCCGCCGCCATGACCGATACGGCAAGCGCCGCGATGTGATCGTCGCCGGTGCGCAGCGCGACAAGGCGGACCTGATGGGCGAGGCTTCCGACCTGGGCCAGCATCGAAAAGACATAGGCGACGGTGAAGAGAATGAAAAAGCGGCTGCGGACCGCCTGATCGAAACCGATGCCGTCGGGCGGGCGCATGCGGCCGTCCGCGTCGAGCACCGGCGCGTCGCCATCCGGCGCCAGGCCCATCGACGCCGGGTCGGGCCGCAAAAATAGCCAGGCAACCGGCACCGTGCCCAGAACGAGCAGCAGCGCAAACCAGTAGCCCGCTTCGACAAGGCCCAGCCGCTGGATCAGGGTGATCGATATGGGGGTAAAAATGATGCCCCCGAGCGACAGGCCGGTCGAGGCATAGGCGATGGCGCGCGAACGCTGGCGGGAAAACCAGCGGGCGACGATGGTCGTGCCGGGAATGACGGCGACCGCGGCATTGCCGATGCCGAAGACGATGTAGAAAAGATAGAGCTGCCAGACGGCGTGAACATGGCCG
>DASVNC010000062.1:0-7756 GCA_036384055.1 Parvibaculum sp. | reverse complement strand
CGAGAAACGAGGTGCCGGGCGGCACATCGCCGAGCGCGAAATAGGCCTCGTATTCGTCGAACCGCCGCCCCCAGGGGACGACACCATCGAGATTGAATTCCTTCAGCATTTCCGAACTCCATTTCAGAGCCGGTCGCCGCCCCTCATTCGAGGCGGCCGGACTCCGAACGGAGAAACAAAAAGGCCGCCTCCTTGAAGGGGCGGCCGATCCGGCAAGTCGATATGCGACATGTCTGGGCCACCCGTCAGGTGGTCCACCAGGCTCCGTTAAGGGAATACATGTGCGTCATCGGTGCTGTCCTTGCCGGCGATGTGCCGGATTGCGCTCAATCTAGGCCAAACCACGCCGCTTGCCAAGCGCGGCGCCCCCTGCTCTGAGCCAAACAGGCAGGAGGCGCGCGAAGGTTCCAACGCCTTCAAGGAAAAGCGCAGGCCGGAAATCCGCAGGCACGTGACGTGACGCTTCAGACATCGAACCGGAATGCGTCGCCGTCGCGGACGATGTGTCCCGCCGTCGGCGACGCGAAATGCGTTCCGATGACCAGCGTCGGCGTGCCCGCCAGTCTCGCAAACACTTCGCGCCTCGTCTTTGTCGACAGGCTCTGATCGGAATCGACTGGAGCCGCCCAATCCGGCCGCGCCATCTGGCAAGGGTGATGGATGAAGTCGCCGGTAATGAGGGCTTCCTCGCCCTTCGACGAAATGCGGATGGAGACGTGACCGGGCGTATGTCCAAGCGTCGGCACGAGGCTTACCTCGTCGCAGACCTTGTGATCGATTTCGACCAGATCGACAAGCCCGGCATCGAACACCGGCTTCACCGAATCCGAGAACACAGTCACCTGGTCAGGGCTTACCGTCTGGGATTGCCAGTATTCAAATTCCGTCCGGCCCAACAGATATCGCGCCCTTGGAAAGGTCGGTATCCATTTTCCATCGACCAGCATCGTATTCCAGCCGACATGATCGACATGAAGATGTGTGCACAAGACGGTATCGATGCTCTCGCGCTCGAAACCGGCGGCCTTGAGATCGTTGAGGAACGGAAGCTGAAGTTTGTTCCACCACGGCACGGGCCGGCCTTCCTTGTCATTTCCCAGACAGGTATCGACAATGATGCGTCTGGTCGGCGTCTCCACCACCAGCGCGTGAATGCTCATCCTGAGGTTGCCCGCTTCATCGGCAAAATGCGGCTTCAGCCATGCATAATCGACAATGGCCTCCGGCGTCGCCTGCGGCAAAATGAAATCTGTCCCGCCCGTCGCCTCGAGTTCGACGATCTTGGTGACGGTGACGTCGCCTATTTTCCACTTACTCATGATGGTCTCCTCCCTGTTTCTTTTGCCGAAATCCTAGACCGGAAGTGACCGCGGACCAAGCATGTTTGCCCAATCCATGAGCAGCCGTGTCAGCGCCGCACAAATATCGGAACGTGAACATAAAGAAAGGTTGCCGCCACGTTTTCGACCCACTTAGATGTCAATACTGCGCCGCTTACCGAAATAAGCCTCGAACGAAAACCTTTCACATACACGTTGAGCAGTGGACGGATCGCTCCGGCCTCCCATGCCCGCAGCCTTGTGAGAGGGTCTCGCTCCTCTTGAGCGATGCGAAGGACAGCATGGCAAAGCCACAAAAACGCAATGCGATCCGATCCGGCGAAATACCGGTCCTTGTCCTGCAAGGCGGCGGGGCGCTGGGCTCATATCAAGCCGGCGCCTATGAAGAACTCGCCGCAGCGGGCATCGAACCGAAATGGGTCGCTGGCATTTCCATCGGCGCGATCAACGCGGCCATCATCGCAGGCAACCCGCCGGAGAAGAGGCTGGAGCGTCTCACCGAATTCTGGACCGGCATTTCCGCCGACCTGACGGCGACCCTGGCCTCGGGCGGCCAGTTCGCCCACTCCATATTCAATCAGGCCGCGGCGGGTATCGTCGCTCTGGTCGGCGCACCGGGATTTTTCGCGCCCCGTTTTCCGCCTGCGATGTTTCAGCCCTCGGGCTCGATGGGCGCCCTCGGCATTTACGACACCTCGCCCCTGCGCGCGACGCTTGAGCGCCTGGTCGATTTTGATCGCATCAACGCAGGCGAGACGCGCCTCAGCATCGGCGCGGTCAATATCCGATCCGGAAATTTCATTTATTTCGACAATACCGAGCGCAAAATCGGCCCCGAGCACATCATGGCGTCGGGGGCGCTGCCGCCGGGTTTCCCGCCCATCGAGATCGACGGCGAATATTACTGGGATGGCGGTCTCGTCTCGAACACGCCGCTGCAATACGTCGTGGACTCCGACACAACCGACGACATGGTTGTCTTCCAGGTCGATCTGTTCGGCGCGCAAGGGGCGATGCCGCGCAATCTGAACGAAGCGGCCGAGCGTGAAAAGGACATCCGCTATTCGAGCCGCACCCGTCTCGTCACCGACATGGTTCGCCGCAAGCACGCCGTACAGTTGGCGATCAGCGGCCTGCTGAAGAAACTTCCGCCCGAGCTGAAAAACGATCCGGACGTTCTCACGCTCGCAAAGCAGGGCGACGGCGCCGCCATATCCATTGTGCATCTGATCTATCGCCGCCAGCGTTACGAGACGCAATCGCGCGATTATGAGTTCTCCCGCAACTCGGTCATGGAGCACTGGAAATCCGGCGGCAACGATGTGCGCCGCACGCTGCGGCAGAAAGTCTGGATCGAACGCGAGCGGCCCGAGCATGGCGTCGCCGTCTTCGACCTCACCCGCGACGCCGCCGACTAACCGCAACAGCAGCGAGGCAACGGAATGGACATCGACGAGGTAAAGCGCCGGGCATATTCGATGCCGTTGACGAGCCCCTCCTTCCCTATCGGCCCCTACTGCTTCGTCAACCGCGAGTTTCTCATCATCACCTACCGGACGGACATGGAGGCGCTGAAGGCCGTCGTGCCCGCGCCGCTCGAAGTGACCGACCCCATCGTCAAATTCGAATTCATCCGCATGCCGGACTCGACCGGCTTCGGCGACTATACCGAGTCAGGCCAGGTCATCCCGGTCAGTTTCAAGGGCACGCGCGGCGGCTACGTCCATGCCATGTATCTCAACGACGACGCGCCGATTGCCGGTGGCCGCGAGCTTTGGGGCTTCCCGAAGAAACTCGCCAATCCAAGTCTGACGGTCGCCGTCGATACATTGCTCGGCACGCTCGACTACGGTCCCGTGCGCATCGCAACAGGTACGATGGGCTACAAGCACCGCACACTCGACAAAGGTCCGGTGCTCGATGCGTTGCGCGCGCCGAACTTCATGCTGAAGATCATTCCGCATGTCGATGGCTCGCCGCGCATCCTTGAACTGGTGCGCTACTTCATGGAAGACATCACCGTGAAGGGCGCATGGGATGGCCCCGCTGCCCTCGACCTCTTTTCGCACGCCCTCGCGCCCGTCGCCGCCCTGCCCGTGCGCGAAGTGCTCGGCGCCTCTCACATTCTCACGGACCTGACGCTTGGCCTCGGCGAAGTCGTCTTCGACTATCTCACCGACTGAAAAGGAGCCCCCCATGAAACTCAAGGACAAGGTTGCCGTCGTCACCGGCTCGGCCAGCGGCATCGGCAAGGAAATCGCCACCACCTATGCTCGTGAAGGGGCCAAGGTCGTCATCGCCGACCTGATGCTGCCTGCCGCCGAAGCGACCGCCGCCGCCTTGCGCGACGCCGGCGGCCAGGCAATGGCGGTGGCGATGGATGTCACCAACGAAGATCAGGTGAACGCCGGCATCGCCGCCGTCGTCAAAGCCTGGGGCGGCGTTGACGTGCTGGTCAGCAATGCGGGCGTGCAGATCGTCCATCCGCTGGAAGAGTTCACCCTCGCGGACTGGAAGAAGATGCTCGCCATCCATCTCGACGGCGCCTTCCTCACCACCCGCGCCTGCCTGCCGCATATGTATGCCTCGGGTAACGGCGGCAGCATCATCTTCATGGGCTCCGTGCATTCGCACGAGGCCTCGATGCTGAAGGCGCCTTATGTGACCGCCAAACACGGATTGCTCGGCCTTGCCAAGACGATCGCCAAGGAAGGCGCCAAGCACAATGTCCGGGCCAACGTCATCTGCCCCGGCTTCGTCCGCACGCCGCTTGTCGATAAACAGATTCCCGAACAGGCAAAGGAACTCGGAATTTCCGAGGACGACGTGGTCAAGAAGGTGATGCTGAAGGACACGGTCGACGGAGAATTCACGACCGTTCAGGACGTCGCCGAAGTGGCTCTGCTCTTTGCGAGCTTCCCTTCAAACGCCCTGACTGGCCAGTCGCTTGTCGTCAGCCACGGCTGGTTCATGCAGTAAGCCGGTTCACTCCCCGCCATCTGGCGGCTCGACCCGGAATGTCGGGATCCGCCAATTGCGCGCCAGCGCCAGCAGCCGGATCGCCAGTGTCACGCCGATCGAGCCCCAAAGGCCGATCGGCGCCGGCATTTTGAGCGCATCCATGCCGACAAAGACAAGCCCGCCGACAAGCGCAGCCAGCGCGTAGACCTCCTGCCGCAGAATGATCGGCGTCCGGTTGGCGAGCACGTCGCGGATGACGCCGCCGAAAATCGCCGTGACGACACCCATGATGACGGCGACGGACCCCGACGTTCCCATTTCCAGCGCCTTGCGGGTGCCGAGCACCGCGAAAACCGCAAGTCCTATCGCATCGGCGATCAGCATCGGCCGCCGCACCGCAATCCCCCATCGCACCAACGGAATGGTCGCCAGCGCGAACGCCGAGGCAACGGCGACATACCAGGGCGCGGCGATCCAGAAGACCGGGGTTGCGCCCAGCATCATGTCCCGCAGCGTGCCGCCGCCGACGGCGACAATCACCCCCAGGACGACAACGCCGAACCAGTCCATCTGGCGCTCGCCCGCGACCAGCGCACCCGATATCGCGAATGCCGCGACGCCGATAAACTGGAAAAACATCAATAGATCGACCACAGCCGGAATGCCCCCTGTCACCGTCGAGCCGCGAGTAGGTATAAAAAACGTGCTGCGGCGCAATCCTCCCTTTTTACCCGCTTCACGAGTCCTTATATCCTAACTCCAGCCTCGGCCCCTTCCGGCGCCGCTAACGTCCTGTTTCTGCACGCGGAGAAGTCCATGATGACCAGACGCATGTTGGTCATGCTGAGTGTTGTCGGCGTGATTTTCGCACTATTTCTGGGTTATCAGGGCCTCAAGTCGGTCATGATCGCCAAATTCATGGCCGCGCGGGCGTCGGCGCCGCAAACCGTCTCGACGACAACGGCGACGGTCGAACCCTGGCAGCCCTCGCTGAAAAGCGTCGGGACGCTCCGCGCCGCTCGCGGCACCGATATATCCCCTCAACTTGCAGGTATCGTCGCCGATATCCCGTTCAAATCGGACGAGGACGTCAAGGCCGGCGACGTCCTTGTCCAGCTTGCGGACGACGACGACGTTGCACAGCTGAACTCGCTGAAGGCGTCCGCCGAACTGGCGAGGCTGACCTATGAGCGCAACCGCGAACTGGTGAAGACCCACGCCGTCAGCCAATCGGCGCTCGACAACGCCACGGCCGTCCTCCGCAGCGCGACCGCCCAGGTCGCCCAGCAACAGGCGCTCGTCGACAAGAAGCGCATCACGGCCCCCTTCGCCGGCCATGTCGGCATCCGCCTTGTCGATGTCGGCCAGTATCTGACGGCCGGCCAGAAGATCACGACGCTGCAGGCGCTCGACCCGATCTATATCGACTTCAACATTCCGCAGCAGAATATTCGCCTCTTGCAGGTCGGCCAGAACGTCGGTGTTGCGACAGATGCCTATCCCGGCACCACCTTCGGCGGCAAGATCATCGCCATCGACCCGAAGGTCGATTCCGCAACGCGCAACGTCGCGGTTCGCGCTGAGCTGGCCAATGGCGACCGCAAGCTGCTGCCGGGCATGTTCGCGACCGTGAACATCCTGGTCAGCGAGCCCAAGCAGGTCCTGACGCTGCCGCAGACGGCCATCACCTACAATCCCTACGGCGAAACCGTCTTCCTCGTGAAGAAAGGCCAGCCGGACGCTGACGGGAAGACGCCGCTCGTCGCTGAACAGAAGTTCATCACCGTCGGCGATACGCGCGGCGATCAGGTGATGATCCTGACCGGCGTCGGCCCCGGCGACACGGTCGTGTCCTCCGGCCTGCTCAAGCTGAAGAACGGCACGCCGCTGCAAATCAATAATTCAGTTCAGTTGCCCAACGACTCGGCCCCCACGCCGCAAGACCACTAGGCCGGAGCGTCGCCCGCATGAAATTTACCGACATCTTCATCCGCCGACCGGTTCTGGCCACGGTTATCAGCCTGCTGATCCTCGTGCTGGGTCTGCGGTCGGTTTCGCTGCTGCCGGTTCTGCAATACCCGCGGACGGAAAACACCGTCGTCACCATTTCGACAACCTATTTCGGCGCCAGCGCGGATGTGGTGTCGGGCTTCATCACGACGCCGCTCGAAAACTCGATCGCCCAGGCCAACGGCATCGACTACATGAACTCGATCAGCTCGGCGGGACTGTCGACGATCCAGGTTCAGCTTCGCCTCAACTTCGACTCCGCCAGGGCGTTGACCGAAATCAGCACCCAGGTTGCCGCCGTGCGCAACCAGCTTCCGGCGGAAGCGCAGCAGCCCGTCATCACCGTCGCCGTCGGCGAGACGATCGACTCGATGTATATCGGTTTTGCCTCCGACGTCCTGCCCAACAACAAGATCAGCGACTACCTGCTCCGTGTCGTCCAGCCGAAGCTCCAGGCGGTCGAAGGCGTGCAACAGGCCGAATTCCTCGGCGAAAAGCGCTTCGCGCTTCGCGTCTGGATGAATCCCGACAAGCTGTCCGCCTATGGCCTGACGGCGACCGACGTCAAAAACGCCCTGTCGCGGAACGACTTTCTGTCGGCGCTCGGCAGCACCAAGGGCCAGATGGTCCAGGTCAACCTGACGGCCTCGACCGACCTTCACTCGCTCGACGAATTCAGAAACCTCATCATCAAGAATACCAATGGCGCCTCGGTGCGCCTGCAGGACGTCGCCAATGTGACGCTCGGCGCGGAAGACTACGAGTCCGCCGCCTATTTCGACGGCAAGACCTCCGTGCAGGTCGGCATCAAGGTCGCGCCGACCGCCAACCTGCTCGACGTGATGAAGCGCGTGCGCGCCATTTTCCCGGAAATTCAGGCCCAGTTGCCCGAAGGTCTGCGCGGCGAAATCGCCTATGACGCAACGAAGTTCGTCACCAGTTCCATCAGCGAAGTGGTCCGCACACTGGTCGAATCGCTGATCATCGTGACCCTGGTCGTCTTCGCCTTCCTCGGCTCACCGCGTTCGGTGCTTATCCCGACTTTGGCCATTCCGCTATCGTTGATCGGCGCATTCGCCTTCATGCTGATGTTCGGCTTCTCGATCAACCTGCTGACCCTTCTGGCGCTGGTGCTGGCCATCGGCCTTGTCGTCGATGACGCCATCATTGTCGTTGAAAACGTCAACAGGCACCTTGAAGAGGGATTGAAGGCTCGACAAGCCGCGATGCTCGCCGCCCGGGAGCTGAGCTCGCCCATCATCACCATGACCATCGTCCTGGTCGCGGTCTATGTGCCCATCGGCTTCATGGGCGGTTTGACCGGCGCGCTCTTCACTGAGTTCGCTTTCACCCTCGTCGGCGCCGTCACTGTCTCCGCCGTCGTCGCCCTGACCCTCTCGCCGATGATGTGCGCCCGCTTCCTGAAGTCGAAAGACGACGAGAAA
>DASVNC010000061.1:0-8665 GCA_036384055.1 Parvibaculum sp. | reverse complement strand
CGCAAAGTATGACGGCATTCGGCAAAGTCCTGACTGGTCTGGGCGCTACTTTCGGCGCCGGATCCGCGAAGTCGAAGCTCTCGCCGGAGATTGACGGGCTCGCGGACACAAGCGTTCCGACGAAACGCCGGGCGCGGCGCGGCGGCCTCGACGAACGCCTGACCGGCCCTCGACCCAAAAATCGCAAACAGCACCGCACGCTTTTCCTCTCCGACATTCACCTCGGTACGCCGGGCTGTAAGGCAGACCTGCTGCTGGATTTCCTGCGCCACAACGATGCGGAGACGATCTACCTCGTCGGAGACATCATCGACGGCTGGCGTCTAAAACGCTCCTGGTACTGGTCGGCGGCGCACAACGCGGTCGTGCAGGAATTTCTGCGCAAGGCACGCAAAGGCGCCAACGTCATCTACGTTCCCGGCAATCACGACGAAACCCTGCGCGACTATACCGGCCTTAATTTCGGCGGCGTCGATGTCATCGACGAAACGATCCACGAAACGGCCGATGGTCGGCGCTTCCTGGTCATCCACGGCGACCAGTTCGACGGCGTCGTCAAATACGCGAAATGGCTCGCCCATCTTGGCGACCGGGCTTATGGCGCGGCGCTGGTGCTGAACAACTGGCTGCATGAAATCCGCCGCGTCTTCGGCCTGTCCTACTGGTCGCTCTCGTCCTATCTGAAGCACCGGGTCAAGAACGCGGTCGAATACATTTCGAACTACGAAAAAGCCGTCGCCCGCTCCGCCCGCGAACGCGGCGTCGACGGTGTCATCTGCGGCCACATCCACCACGCCGAAATGCGCGAGCTGGACAGCGTACTCTACTGCAACGACGGCGACTGGGTCGAAAGCTGCACGGCGCTCAGCGAAGACGAAACCGGCGCGCTCTCGATCATCACATGGCACCGCTTCTCCTGGGAGGCCGGCCTCGACGGCGAGCACGAAGACGAGATGAACGCGACCGACGACCCCAACGTCCTGAACGCTGCCTGACGATGCCCCACACCATCGACGCCGCACTGCCCCAACCGACACGCATCCGCCGCGCCGCCCGCCTGCTCAAGCGCCTGCGCGGACGGCCGATGCCGCGCGACGTCGGCCGCTTCTCCGAGAAACTGAAAGTCGTGATCGTGTCCGACGCCGCGGCGCCTCAGGTAAACGGCGTCGTGCGCACCCTTCAGCAACTGACGCGGGAGCTGACCGCAGCAGGCCACGAAGTCGTCTCAATCACGCCCGACCAGTTCCTCACCGTTCCGATGCCGAGCTACCCGGAAATCCGGTTGGCGCTTTTCCCGGGCCGCAAAGTGGCGCGGTTGATCAAGCAGGCCGATCCGAACGCCATCCACATTGCGACCGAAGGCCCCCTCGGCCTCGCCGCGCGCAATTTTTGTACCCGGAAGGGTATCCCGTTCTCGACCTCGTTCCATACGCGCTTCGCCGAATATCTGAATGCACGAACCGGCGCGCCGCTCTCCTGGGGTTATGCCTTTCTGCGCTGGTTTCATGCCGGCGCGACGACGATCATGGTCGCGACGCGCTCGCTGCAGGCTGAGCTGGAAGAGCGCGGTTTCGGCAAACCGTCGATCTGGTCGCGCGGCGTCGATACCGAACTCTACCGCCCTCGTCCGGATCTTCTGGGCGCGCACTATCTGGATTTGCCCCGCCCCGTTCATCTCTATGTCGGCCGCGTCGCCGTCGAAAAGAACATCGAAGCCTTTCTCGACCTCGACCTGCCGGGGTCCAAGATGATCGTCGGCGACGGGCCGCGCCTCGAACATCTGCGCAAACGCCATCCGGACGCCCATTTTGCCGGCGCGATGTTCGGTGAGGACCTTGCCAAGGCCTACGCCGCTGCCGATTGCTTCGTCTTTCCCAGCCGGACCGACACCTTTGGCCTCGTCCTCATCGAGGCGCTCGCTTCGGGAACGCCGGTCGCCGCCTATCCGGTTCAGGGCCCCCTCGATGTGATCGGCGCCGCGCCGGTGGCCGTCCTCGACGAAGACCTGAAGGCCGCCTGTCTGGGCGCCGTCGGCCTGTCCCGGGCAGAAGCCCGGGATTTCGCCCTCGGCTTTTCCTGGAACGCCTGCACGCGGCAGTTCCTGTCGAATCTGGCGCTGGAGGAAGAAGCGCCGCCCGCCCTTGAAAAGCTGGCCGCCGAGGTCGCCTGAAACGGCCGTTGCCCGCGGATTAAGCACCTATTCCGCGGCTTATTGGCCCACCTCCCCTTGTGGCTAGGTGCGACGCAATATATAAGGCGCCAAGCTTGGCCGCCCCCGCGCGCGACCCTTCGCACGGCAGGGCCCCACAAAACACCCGGTTAGTCAGATGTCACTTCGTAATATCGCGATCATCGCCCATGTCGATCATGGGAAAACGACGCTCGTTGACCAGCTGCTGAAACAGTCCGGCACGTTCCGGGAAAATCAGCAGGTCATGGAGCGCGTCATGGACTCCAACGATCTCGAGCGCGAGCGCGGCATCACGATTCTCGCCAAGCCGACCAGCGTCGATTGGGTCGAAGACGGTGTTCACACCCGCATCAACATCATCGACACGCCCGGCCATGCCGACTTCGGCGGCGAAGTCGAGCGCATCCTGTCGATGGTCGATGGCGTCGTGCTGCTGGTCGACGCGGCCGAAGGCCCGCTCCCGCAGACGAAGTTCGTGACCTCCAAGGCGCTGGCGCTGGGTCTGCGCCCCATCGTTCTCATCAATAAGGTCGACCGTCCGGACGGCCGCCCCGACGAAGTGCATATCGAAGCTTTCGATCTCTTCGCCGCGCTGGGCGCCACCGACGAACAGCTCGACTTTCCGTGCATCTTCGCCTCAGCGCGTCAGGGCTGGGCGACGGAAGACCTCAACGCGCCCGACGCCAAGGATCACGGCCTGAAGCCGCTCTTCCACAAGATCATCACGCACTTCCATGAACCGAAGGCCCTGACCGACGGTTCGGCGAACGAACCCTTCGCCATGCTGGTGACGACCATCGAGGCCGATCCCTATCTTGGCCGCATCCTGACCGGCCGTATCGAAAAGGGCACCGTGAAGCCGAATATGGCCGTGCAGGTGCTCCGCACCGAAGGCGGAGTTGTCGAAAAAGGCCGTATCACCAAGGTGCTCGCCTATCGCGGCATCCAGCGCATTCCGGTCGAAGAAGCCAGCGCCGGCGATATCGTCGCCATTGCCGGTCTCGTCCAGGGCACCGTCGCCGACACGATCTGCGACACAGTCGTCACCGAGCCGATCAAGGCGCTGCCCATCGACCCGCCGACGCTCTCGATCACGGTCGCCATCAACGACAGCCCGCTCGCCGGCCGCGAAGGCACCAAGGTCCAGTCGCGCGTCATCCGCGAGCGTCTGTGGCGCGAAGCCGAAAGCAATGTCGCCATCCGCGTGTCGGACTCCGAAGGCGGCGACGCCTTCGAAGTGGCGGGCCGCGGCGAATTGCAGCTTGGCGTGCTTATCGAAACGATGCGCCGCGAAGGTTTCGAACTCGGCATCTCGCGCCCGCGCGTCCTCTACAAGGAAGACGAGAAGGGCAACCGCCTGGAGCCGATCGAGGAAGCGACCATCGACGTCGACGACGAATTCACCGGCGTCGTCATCGAAAAAATGTCGAGCCGCAAGGGCGAGCTTATCGACATGCGCCCGACAGGCGCCGGCAAGACGCGCATCATTTTCCATTGCCCGTCGCGCGGCCTGATCGGCTATCACGGCGAATTCCTGACCGACACGCGCGGCACCGGCGTGATGAACCGCATCTTCAAGGCTTACGAGCCTTATCGCGGCGAAATCGAAGGCCGCCGCAACGGCGTTCTGATCTCGACCGGCGACGGCGACGCGGTGCCCTACGGCCTCTGGTACATCGAAGAGCGCGGCACGCTCTTCATCTCGCCCGGCGAGAAAGTCTATCGCGGCATGATTATCGGCGAAAACGCCCGCCCCGACGACCTCGACGTCAACCCGTTGAAATCCAAGCAGCTCACCAACATCCGCACGACGTCGAAGGACGAAGCCGTCCGCCTGACGCCGCCGCGGCCGTTGACGCTCGAACAGGCCATCGCCTATATCGAGTCCGATGAGCTCGTCGAAGTGACGCCGAAGTCGATCCGCATCCGCAAGCGCTGGCTCGACCCCAACGACCGCAAGCGCGTCGCCCGCGCCGGCTGAGCATGACCTTCCCGATTGTCACCGCTGACCGGCGGTGTCACTCTCCCTGAAAATAATCGGGGAGATGCATCATGCCGACCAGCGAAGAATGGCTCGCGCAGGTTCGCGAGGAGATAATCGACCCGGCCCTGCCGATCATCGATCCCCACCACCATCTCTGGGATCACCCCGACAGCCGCTACATGCTGGACGAATTGCGCGCCGACACGGGCTCAGGCCACAACATCCGCGCCACCGTTTTCGTCGAATGCAAATCGATGTACCGCGCCGAGGGCCCCGATCATCTGAAGCCCGTCGGCGAGACCGAATTCGTGAACGGCATCGCCGCCCAAAGCGCCAGCGGACAATATGGTGGAATGCGCGCCTGCGCCGGCATCGTCAGTTTTGCCGACTTGCGCCTCGGCGCGGCGGTCGATGAAGTCCTCGACGCGCATATCGCGGTCGCGCCGAAACGCTTTCGCGGCATCCGGCACGCTTCCGCTTTCGACGAGAGCCCGACGGTCCGGCCAAGCCACACCAATCCGCCGAAAGACCTGTTCGCCTTGCCGAAGTTCCGCGAAGGTTTTGCCCGCCTCGGACGAAGGGGGCTCACTTTCGACGCCTGGCTTTATCATCACCAGATTCCTGAACTGACCGACCTCGCCCGCGCCCATCCGGATGTGACGGTCGTCTTCGACCACTTCGGCGGACCGATCGGGATCGGGCCTTACGAAGGCAAGCGCGCTGAAATCTTCGCGCAATGGAAAAAGGATGTCGCCGCACTCGCCACCTGTCCGAATGTCGTCGCCAAGATCGGCGGCATCAACATGGCGGTCAACGGCTTCGGCTGGCACAAGCGCGCGACGCCGCCCACCTCCGACGATCTGGTCGCCTCGACGCGCGACTGGTATCTCCATGCCATCGATGTCTTCGGTCCCGACCGCTGCATGTTCGAGAGCAACTTCCCGGTCGACAAGCTCTCCTGTTCCTACGCCGTCCTTTGGAATGCCTTCAAGAAGATCGCCGGAAGTTTCAACGCCGCCGAGAAAGCCGCGCTGTTCCATGACACCGCAAAGCGCGTCTACAGGCTGGACTAGACCAGCCCGCCCCCGCATGATGCCGCCCCGCGCCGCCTGAACGAGGCTTCGATGCTGACGCCCGCTGAAATCGACGAACTTTCCGCTTTCGCGCTTCATCTCGCCGACGCGGCGGCCAAAGTGACGTTGCCGCATTTCCGCTCCGGTCTTGCCGTCGATCACAAGGCGGGCGGGCGTCATTTCTACGATCCCGTAACGGTGGCCGACCGCGACGCCGAACAGGCGATCCGGACCTTGATCAAGAGCCGCTATCCGGCACACGGCATCCTCGGCGAGGAACACGGCAAGGAAGTGGGCGAGAGCGCGCTGACCTGGGTCATCGATCCGATCGACGGCACACGCTCCTTCATCACCGGCGTTCCCCTTTGGGGCACGCTGATCGCACTCAACGACGGCACGAAACCCGTTATCGGCGTCATGGACCAGCCTTATATCGGCGAGCGCTTTATCGGCCGCCCCGGTGGCAGCGAAATCCAGGGCCCGCGCGGCAACCGTCCGCTGAAGACAAGCGGCTGCATGACGCTCGCCCATGCGAAGCTCGGCTGCACGGACCCGGCCGTCTTTTCAAACGATGGTGAGCGCGAGGTCTTCCGCGAGTTGACGCGGTCGGTCTTGCTCCGCCGCTTCGGCGGCGATTGCTACTTCTATTGTCTGCTGGCGGCGGGACAGATCGATCTCGTCGTCGAGTCCGGCCTTGAACCCTACGACATCCAGGCGCTCATTCCCGTCATCGAGAACGCCGGCGGCGTCGTCACCGACTGGAAAGGCGGAAGCCCGCAATGGGGCGGTCAGGCGCTCTGCGCCGCCACGCCCGAACTTCATGCCGCCGCGCTCGAAATTCTCTCGAAAGCGGCCTCAGCCTGAGAAGACCTTGCGGGCGATGAAATCGTCGAACGCCGCCCAGAAGACGCGGCGGCATTCGTCCCGCTCCATCAGGATTTCGTGTCTCGAATTCTCGACCGTCACCAGCTCGCCCTGAGGAAGACCTTCGGCGGCCGCTGCAAGAGATGCCCGGTCGATGAGCCCGTCCTGCCCTGCAACGGCAATGAGAACGGGCGTCGCAATCCGCGCGAGATATCCCGGCGCCGCCGTCAATGTCATCGAACGGAAGGCCGCCGCAAGCCAGCCCAGCGTCGATGCGCCGAGACCGAGCTTCGGCTCGGCGCGCACCAACGCCTGATAGATCGCGTAGCGTCCTGCGTCATGCGTCAGTATATTTTCGTCGAAAGGTACTTCGTCGGCCGCCTTCGGCGTGCCGCCCGGCAGATAGCGCCCGCCGAGCCCGGCGAGCGAACAGCAGGCCGCAACAGCCGCCGCCGCGCGCCGCGCGCCCGGCGATCCGAACCTCAAGCCGAGCATCGGCGCCGAAAGAACCACGGCCGAAAACCAGGCCGGATGATCGTGCGCCGCGCGCAACAGGATGTTGCCGCCCATCGAATGGGCGAGCGCGATCCAGGGCTTTGGCATCCCCGGCGCCACGTCGCCCATGACCACCTCGATATCCCGGCCGAAGCTGGCGAAATCGTCGATGTGTCCCTTACGCGGATCTGCCAGAGCCCGGTCGGACAAACCCTGACCGCGCCAATCGACAGTCGCCACGGCAAACCCGCGCCCGAGAAGCTCGCCGACGACCTCGAAATATTTCTCGGCAAATTCCGTCCGTCCGCCGAAGAGAAAAACGGTCCCCTTCGCCTCCGCTTTCGGCCAGACCATCGCGCGCAATCTGACGCCATCGCTCGCGGTCAGCCAGCGCGCCGTGCCGCCCTCAGGCATCGGATTGCCGGGGACGAGCACGAATGGCGCGCTGGCCGCCGGAAAATTCACGACCGGCCCTCATTGATCTTTTCCAGAACCTGCGTGCCAAGCCGCACCGCTACCGCCACATCGCCCGAGATGCGCATCTTGCCCTGGCGGAAAGCGAGCCCCTGATCGGCCTCCAGGTGCAGTATTTGCAGATGCAGCAACGGATCGATCTGAACCGTGCAATCGGCCGCCTCGTCCCGCCCATGAATTTCGACCGGAGATTTGGCGCCGTCGATCATCACGATGCCCGCGTCCGGGTAGACGAACTTGAGCCTGGCCCCGAGCGGCCCGCTCTCGGCCAGTGCCGCGCTCAGAAGAGCTGCAATTTCAGCAACCGCCTTCACGGCTTTCTGCTGCGTCTGATTGATGGACATGAATCCCGACCTTCCTTCCCCGGAGCCATATCACCACCTTGGGCGACGGCGCTCAACCGGGCTTTAACCGGCCCTTTGGCGCTCCGGACATTTCCTTTAGGCTTCCATGAGATGAATGAAAGCCGGAACGCATGAGCTGGGACAAGGAAGCAGACGAGATCAGGCGGCGGCGCGACCTCGCCAAGGAGCAAGGCGGTGAGGAGGCCATCCGGCGGCAGCATGACAAAGGCCGCCTGACGATCCGCGAACGCATTGCCCGGCTCGCCGACAAGGGCAGCTTCCGCGAAATCGGCGAAGGGGCGGGCGTCCCGCATTTTGACGAGGCCGGCAATCTGACCGGCTTCGAGCCCGCGAACTACGTGCTTGGCTTCGCGCTGGTGAACGGCCGCCGCGTCGCCATCGGCGGCGAGGACTTCACCCTCAAGGGCGGCTCGCCCAACCCCGCCGGTTTGCGAAAAAGCATTTATGCCGAAGAGCTGGCGCTCTCGTACAAAGTGCCGCTCGTCCGGCTCCATGAAGGCGGCGGCGGCAGCGTCGCGGGATCGGGCGGCAAGAAAGCTGCCCGGCCCCTTGGCGATCCGGTGTTCGCCACGCCGCGCTTTCTTTCGGTGACACAAGTGATGGGCGAAGTGCCGGTCGCCACAGCCGCCCTGGGCCCTGTCGCCGGGCTGCCTGCATCGCGCCTCGTCGCGTCGCATTTTGCCGTCATGGTCGAAAGCGCCCAGGTATTGATCGCCGGACCGAAGGTCGTCGAGCGCGCGCTCGGTGAAACGCTGACCAAGGAAGAACTCGGCGGCCCGGATGTGCATGCAAAAAGCGGCGTCGTCGACAATGTGGTGGCGGACGAGGAGGAGGCGCTTGCCGAGATCGCGCGCTTTCTTTCCTACCTGCCGGATAACGTCTGGTCGCTGCCTCCGCGCATCGAGGCGACGGACGATCGAAACCGCATGGATGAGGCATTGTTGGCCATCGTGCCGAAGGACCGCCGCAAACCTTTCGCGATGCGCAAGATCATCCGCGCCGTCATGGACGAAGGCTCGTTCTTCGAGATGACGAAACGCTACGGCCCTTCGCTCATCACCGGCCTCGCGCGGCTGAACGGCGCAAGCGTCGGTGTCATCGCCAATGACTGCATGGTCTATGCCGGGGCCATGACGGCAGACGCGGCGCAAAAACTCCGGCGCTTTGCCGACTTCTGCAACACCTTCCATTTGCCGATCGTTTCATTCGTCGACGAGCC
>DASVNC010000060.1:0-5082 GCA_036384055.1 Parvibaculum sp. | reverse complement strand
AAGGTGGCGCGGCGTGGCGCCGACGAGGCTTACGCGACGGCTATCGAACTTCTCACCGACTGGCTGCAGCGCCTCGTGCGGGTGGGGGCGGGAGGCCCGGCCGGGCCCGATCTGGTGCCCGGCGAGGGGGCGCAAATGGCCCGTCTGGCAGGACGAACGAGCCTTGATCGCTGGGTCGAGGTATGGGAAAAGATCACCCAATCGGTCGCCCGGGCGGAAGCGCTCAACACGGATCGCAAGCTCGTGATCCTGAACAGTTTTTCGATGCTGGAAAGCATGGCCGGCGACCGTGTCGGCGCCTGATCGGCGCCCCCTCCACAGGCTGACGAAGCAAACGCATGACGACGGCTCCCAAGCCTTTTTACATCACGACCGCGATCTCCTATCCCAACGGCCCGCCGCATATCGGCCACGCCTATGAGATGATCACGACCGACGTCATCGCGCGCTACAAGCGGCTCGATGGCTACGATGTGCATTTCCTGACGGGCGTCGATGACCACGGCCAGAAGATGGCGCAGACGGCGAAGGCGCGGGGCATCACCCCGCTCGAACTCGCCGACGAGATGGCGCCGAAATTCAAGGCGATGGCCGAAACGCTCAACGTCTCCAACGACGACTTCATCCGCACGACGGAGAAGCGGCAGGAGAAGGCGTGCATCGCGATCTGGCAGGCGATCGCCAAGAACAAAAGCGATGGTGAGCCCGACATCTACAAGGGCTCCTATGGCGGCTGGTATTCGGTGCGCGACGAAGCCTATTACGGCGAAGACGAACTCACCGTGGGCGAGGGCGGACAGAAATTCGCGCCGACAGGAACGCCGGTCGAGTGGATCGAGGAGGAGACCTGGTTCTTCCGACTCTCTGCTTATCAAGACCGGCTGCTTGCCTATTACGAAGCGAACCCGGACTTCATTCAGCCGGCGACGCGGCGGAACGAGATCGTCGCCTTCGTGAAGCGCGGCCTGCTCGACACGTCGATCTCACGGTCAAAATCGCGGCTCGAATGGGGCATCGAAGTGCCGGGCGATCCTGAGCACGTGATGTATGTCTGGTTCGACGCGCTGACCAACTATCTGACCGGCGTCGGATATCCGGACCCCAAGAGCGCGCCCTTCAAGCGCTACTGGCCGGCCGACGTACACATCATCGGCAAGGACATCGTGCGGTTTCATGCCGTGCTCTGGCCAGCCATGCTGATGGCGGCCGGCATCGAGCTGCCGAAGCAGGTTTTCGGCCACGGGTTTTTGAACAACCGCGGCGAGAAGATGTCGAAGTCGGTCGGCAATGTCATCGACCCCTTCGCAATTGCGGCGGCCTATGGCGTCGATCCGATGCGCTATTTCTTCTGCCGCGAAGTGCCTTATGGCCAGGACGGCAGCTACGGCCATGAAATGGTGATGAACCGGGTCAACGCCGATCTCGCCAACGATCTGGGCAATCTGGCGCAGCGCTCGCTCTCGATGATCGCCAAGAATTGCGGCGGCAGGGTTCCGGTCAGGAGCGAGTTCAGCGATGAGGATCATGCGCTGCTCGACGCGGCCGCGTCGCTGCTGGCGAACACCCGCATCCAGATGGGGCGCTTCGAGATCCATTCCTATCTCGCCAGCGTATTCGAACTGGTGAGCGCCACCAACCGTTACTTCGCGTCACAGGAGCCCTGGGCGCTCCGCAAAACGGATGAAGTGCGCATGGCGACGGTGCTTTATGTCACCGCCGAGATGGTGCGCTACGCGGCCATTCTGCTGCAGCCGGTGATCCCGGCCTCGGCGGCGAAGCTGCTCGACATGCTGGCGGTGCCGGAAGACGAGCGGACCTTCGAACATCTGGACGGAAGCCCGCTGAAGCCCGAGACGCCGCTGCCGGCGCCCGTCGGGGTTTTCCCGCGTCTCGTCGATGAGGAGGCGAGCGCCCCGTGAGCCTGCCCGTTCTCATCGACAGCCATTGCCATCTCGATTTTCCGGACTTCGCCTCCGAAGTCGAGGCCGTGGTGGGACGGGCGCAGGATGCCGGCGTCGGACTGATGGTCACGATCTCGACCAAGATTTCCGAGTTCGACAAGGTGAGGGCGGTCGCCGAGCGGTTTGCGAACGTCTATTGCTCGGTCGGCATTCATCCGCATGAAGCGGCGAGCGAGCCCGAGACCGACACGGCCGCGCTGGTCGAACTGGCGAAGCATCCGAAGGTTGTCGGAATCGGCGAGACGGGCCTCGACTATTATTACGAACATGCGCCGAAGGAGGCGCAGATGCGCTGCTTCCGGGCGCATATCGCCGCCGCGCGCGAAACAGGATTGCCGCTGATCGTGCATACGCGCGAAGCGGATGACGACACGGCTCATGTGCTGTCTGAAGAGATGGGGAAGGGCGCCTTCCCCGGCCTGCTTCATTGCTTCACATCCAGCTCACAACTTGCTGAAACTGCTTTGAAACTCGGTTTTTACATTTCGCTGTCCGGCATTCTGACGTTTAAGACGGCGGATGAATTGCGGGAAACGGCGCGCGCGGTGCCGCTGGACCGGCTGCTGGTCGAAACGGATTCGCCTTATCTCGCGCCGGTGCCCAAGCGCGGCAAGCGCAACGAGCCGTCCTTCGTCGTTCATACGGCGGCGAAGCTGGCCGAGGTCAAAGGCGTCAGCCCGGCCGCACTTGCCGAAGCGACGACGGCGAATTTTCTCAGGCTTTTTTCCCGCGTGCCGCGCGAAGCGGTGTTTGCGGCATGAAGCTCCGGGCGACCATTCTCGGCTCGGGTTCCTCGGGCGGCGTTCCGCGCATCGGCGGCCATTGGGGCGCCTGCGACCCGACCGAGCCACGCAACCGGCGCCGCCGCTGTTCGCTGCTGGTCGAGCAATGGGACACCGATCCGGCCAAGAAGACGACGGTGCTGGTCGATACCTCACCCGACATGCGCGACCAGCTTCTGGACGCCAATGTGAGCTGGATCGACGGCGTGCTTTTCACCCACGACCATGCCGATCAGGCCCACGGCATCGACGACCTGCGGATGGTGGCGATGAACGGGCGGCGGCGCGTCGATGTCTGGATGGACACGCCCACAGCGAAGACGCTGACGATGCGCTTCGACTATTGCTTCCGCCAGCTTGCAGGTTCGGGCTATCCGGCCATCCTCAATGAACACCGGATCGAACGGCCCGGCGACACGATCCGCGTGGAGGGCGCGGGCGGCACCATCGAGGCGACGGCGTTCGACCAGGATCACGGCGGCATTCGTTCGCTCGGCTTCCGCTTCGGACCTCTGGCCTATTCAAGCGATCTCGTCGGTCTGCCCGAGGAGAGCTTCGCGGCAATCGACGGCGTCGATTGCTGGATCGTTGATGCGCTCCGCTACGCGCCGCATCCGACCCATGCGCATGTCGATATGTCGCTTGAATGGATCCGGCGCGTGCAGCCACGGCTCGGCGTGCTCACGAATCTTCATGTCGATCTCGATTACCGACGGCTTGCGTCCGAACTGCCGGACGGCGTTGTGCCGGCCTATGACGGCATGGCGCTGGAATTTGACATCTAGAACGCCGTTCAAGCACTTGCGTCGATTCAGCTTTTCATTTCCGGCCGTTTGAGCGGGCCGCGGACGAAGAGGGCGGCGCGATCTCTCACGCCGCCCTGAACGTCATCGCACGAGGCCGGGCGTCATTCCGTCGAGGCGCCGCCCGCGGCGTCGACGCCCGCGCTGGCGGACCCGCCAGCAGACGAGCCCGCGTCTTTCGCCTTGTTGGCGACGCCATTTGCCTTGCCGACAACGCTCTGGCCGGTCGACTTGGCCGTGTTCACGACCTGGCCGCCGAGACCCGTCGCCGTCGAGGCGGTGTCCTTCGCCGTGCCGGTCACGTCGGGCGGCGTCTGGCTTGACGAGGAGGAAACGTCGCCGCCGCCGGACCCGCCAGCCGAAACGCCGGACGAGGAGGCGCTGCCATGCACGCCGGCCGAGCTGTTCGCGCCGCCGCTTCCGGCAGGCGTCGTCATCTTGCCGCTGCTCTCGGTGTGAATACCGACGCTGCCGCCTGAGCTGGCGCCAAGGCCACCGTCGGCGCCGATCGATCCGCCGGTCGAACCACCCAGAATGCCGGCGTAAGCGGGCGCGGAAAGGAGCGCAAAACTTGCCGCGCCAGCCAGAAGCATCCGCTTGAAATTGGTCATGTGTCCGATCCTTCATTTGTTTATCGGGCAGCCCCGCAGACCCGGAACGCGGCGATTGGAACGGCGGTTCCAGACGAGGTCAATCCATGCACGAAAAGATCGCTTCATTGCCTCAATGCCGTCGCATGCAAGGTCCGGATCAGAGGCGTGAGGTCAAGGATTCCGCGAATGTGAAAATGGAATGACATAATTCGGGCTTACGACTCCCGTCGTTGTTTCTCCGCAGCCGCTCACACATTGCGCATATCGAGCGGCGACATCGCGGCCCGATTCTTGCGGCGCGGCACGGATATTCCGCCTACTGCCAAATAAAAGGCGCAGCACGCGATCTGCATGCTGCGCCTCGTATTGTCGGCGGCGTCCTAGAGGCTGACGCTGGCAGACCCGGACGCGCTGCCGCTTACCGGCAGGCTCGGCAGGCCGCCACCGGAGGGAAGTCCGCCGGGGAGGCTCGGCAAGCTCGGGAGTCCACCCGAGGGCAATCCGACCGGCAAGGCCGGGAGCGTCGGAAGACCACCCGACGGGAGGCTCGGGAGGCCGCCAGACGGCAGGCCGACCGGAAGCGCCGGCAGGCTCGGCAGACCACCAGACGGCAGGCTCGGCAAGCTGGGCAAGCCGCCCGACGGAAGGCTCGGCAAGCTCGGCAGGCCGCCCGACGGAAGGCCGACCGGAAGCGCCGGGAGGCTGGGCAGACCGCCAGCGGGCAGGCTCGGCAGGCCGGGCAAGCCGCCTGACGGGAGACCCGGCAGGCTCGGCAGACCGCCAGAGGGCGGCGACACAGAAATCGTCATATCGCCGCCGCCGCCCGGCGTAATGATGCCGCCCGAGACGACGAGGTTGCCATCGGCGGAACTTGGCGGCGTCACGTTGAGATAGACCGGCGCCGTACCGCCGCCGATATCGCCGAGACCACCGGGGAGCGCCG
>DASVNC010000059.1:0-6368 GCA_036384055.1 Parvibaculum sp. | reverse complement strand
CTCTTGATGATCCGCTTGCCTATATCCATGTGCGGTTCATACCCTCGCAATGGCGGGAGCTGGAGACGCCGGCGCGTCCGCGACATCGCCTTCATCCTGCAGGAATTGCGAGCGCGAAAGCTCCGCGTAAAGTCCGCCCCTTGCGACCAGCTCGGCATGGTTGCCATGCTCGAGAACGCGGCCTCCCTCGATCACGTAAATGTTGTTCGCATGTTTGATGGTCGAAAGACGATGCGCGATGACGAGCGTCGTCCGTCCCTTCATCAGGGCCGAGAGCGCCTTCTGCACTTGCAGTTCGGACGCGGTGTCGAGCGCCGAGGTGGCCTCGTCGAGAAGCAGGATCGGCGCGTTCTTCAGCATGGCGCGCGCTATGGCGATGCGCTGCCGCTGTCCGCCGGACAGCCTGAAGCCCGCTTCGCCGACGCGCGTGTTGTAACCGTCGGAAAGCGCCATGATGAAATCATGCGCGGCCGCGTTGCGCGCCGCTTCGACGATCTCGTCCTCGCTGGCGCCCGGACGGCCATAGGCGATGTTGGCGCGCACGGTGTCGTCGAAGAGGAACGGGTCTTGCGTCACGAGCGAGCTTGCGCCGCGCAGCGACGCGAGCGAGACCCCGCGAATGTCCTGCCCGTCGATGGCGACGCTGCCGGATACGGGATCGTAGAAGCGCGGCACCAGATTGAGGATCGTGCTCTTGCCGCCGCCGGACGGGCCGACCAGCGCGACGGTGTGGCCCTTGGGAATGTCGATGGTGACGCCCTTGAGCGCCGCGGTGCCGTCGGCATAGGCGAAATGCACGTTGTCGAAACGCACCGCGCCGTCGCTGAGCTTGAGCGCGGGCGCATCCGCCGCCGCCGCGATCTGCGGCTCGATGTCGAGAATGGGGAAAACGCGCGCCGCCGCGGCGACACCTTCCTGCATGATCGTCTGGGTGTTTGCGACGGCTTTCAGCGGCTGATAGGCGAGCATCAGCGCCGAGACGAAGGCGAAAAGTTCGCCCGAGGTCAGCGTGCCCTGGATGACGCTCAGGCCGCCGAAATAGATCACGCCGGCAATGCCGACGCCCGACAGCGATTCCGTCAGCGGGCTGGCCGCCGCCTTGGCGCGGAAACCGCGGCGCATGTGATGGAGAACATTGGCCACCGCCTTCGTCACCCGCCCGATCTCGTGGTCTTCCTGCCCATAGGCCTTGACGACGCGGATGCCGCCCAGCGCCTCCGAGATGAGCGCCGACAGGTCGCCCGTGCCTTCAAGGCTCTTGCGGCCGGCCTTGCGCGTCTTCTTGCCGAGCTTGCGCATGTAGAGGACGGCGACCGGGATCACCGAAACGGCGAGGATGGCGAGTTTCCAGTTCATGAAGAACATGGCGCTCATCAGCGCAATGACGGTGAGGAGGTTCTGCACGAAGTCGATGACCGACATCGTGACCGCGTCGCGCACGCGGCTCGTATCCGTCATGAAGCTCGAAATGAAGCGGCCCGAATGCGTGCCCGAAATCCAGGCGAGGTCGGCTTTGACGATGCGGGCGAACATGCGCGTCTGGATCGCGGAAATGATGTTCTGGCCGATGATGTTCTTGGTCAGGTTCGAGCCGTAGGAGGCAACGCCCTTGAACGTGCTGGCGACGATGGTGGCGATGGCCACCAGGACCAGCATCGTGTGATCCTTTTTCGGCAGGACGTCGTCGAAGACGCGCTGAATGAGAAGCGGCAGGACGCCGGTCGACGATGCGACGACGGTGCTGGTGAGGAGAGAGGTGGCGACGAGGCGCCAGTTCGGCCACAGATAATCGCGGGTCGTCCGCTTCAGCACGGTCAGCGTCTTCAGCTCGGTCGCATAGGCAAGCGCCGCCCGCGGCGATGCCTGGCGTTCGGCTGTGGCCCCGCCGGCCCCCGGTTCCGGTAAGGTCGTCTCGCTCAACTGCAGCCTCGTGTCATGGAGTTCGGCCGGACCATATCACGGCGGTCCGTTCTTCGCCACCCGGCCCGCTCCGCCGGACGAAAGGTAAACGCTGACGCCAATTGGGCTTTTCGGCTCGGCGCGCGCCTTCGAGCCTAGCGGTTCAGCAGCCAGACGGCGATGGTCAGATAGGTCGCGAAAAAGGTCCAGGCAAGGTAGGGGAGCATCATCGCGCCGGCGAGCCGGCTGAGGCGCCAGAAGACGGCGGCGGTCGCGGCGATGGTGGCGTCCAGCACCAGAATCTCGATGACGGCGAGGCCGGGGCGGTGAAGGCCGAAAAAGATCACCACCCAGCCGAAGTTGAACATCAACTGGGCGAAAAAGAGCGCCAGCGCCGCGCCGGCCTCGTTGATGCCTCCGGCGGCGCGCCAGATCAGCCACCCGGCAAGACCGATCAGGAAATAGAGGAAGTTCCAGACGATCGGGAAAACCCAGTTCTCGGGCGTCAGCGACGGCTTCTGAAGGCCTGCATACCAGGTCTCGATGTTGCTGGATGTGACCCAGCCGCCCGCGCCCGCGAAGGCGAAGACGACACCCAGAAACGCAAAGAGCATGAGAATCTGCAGCGCAATGCCCGGCAATCTGGCGGGCTCTCCCGCCGGTCTGCCGCTCGACGTTGCGCGATGTTCAATGGTCATGGTCGTGCGTTTTTTCGTTTTCCGGATCGAGGAAGCGGTGCATGTGGACGATGAAATAACGCATATGGGCGTTGTCCACGGTTCGCTGCGCGGCGGTCTTCCACGCCCGATGGGCGCTCGCGTAGTCGGGGAAGATGCCGACAATGTCCAGATTGCCGACATCGCGGAACTCGGTGCCCCCAAGTTCCTTCAATTCGCCGCCGAACACGAGATGCAGAAGCTGTTTGGACATCGCTCCCCGCCTGATTCTTCACCGCGATGGAAGAATCACAGGAAGTTTTATCACGCTCGGAGCGCCCGCGGTATCGCGGGGTTCAGCCCGGCAGTTTCACCGGGCCCACGCGGGCGAAGATGGCATCGTAGAGGCTGGGGCCCGCCGCCAGCAGGCTGCGGTGACGCGGCAATTCCCGGTTGTAGATGAGTGTATTGCCGTCATGGCTCGTCATGCGCCCACCGGCTTCGATGACGATCAGATCGGCGGCGGCAAGATCCCAGTCGTTCTTGGTGTTGAGCGCGAGAGCGGCATCGGCCGCGCCGCAGGCGACCAGCGCGATCCGGTAGGCGACCGAATTGCGCTCGATGATTTCCATCTCCGGCCAGGCCTCCGGCCATGCCGGGTGCTTGAACATCGGCCCGAAGGCGGCCATGCGCGCGCCGGCGATCTCGGCCCGGTCGCTGACCCGGATGGGCGCGCCGTTGAGCCGCGCACCCAGCCCCGTCTCCGCCTCGAAGAATTCGCCGGTCGCCGGATTGAACAGCACGCCGAGCACCGGCCGTCCGTCCTCGACGAGCGCCACCGACAGAACGAAATGCGGCTTGCCCTTGGCGAAGGCCCGTGTGCCGTCGATCGGATCGACCACCCAGACGCGCGAGCGTGTCAGGCGCTCGACATCGTCCTCGGTTTCCTCCGACAGCCAGCCATAATCCGGCCGCGCCAGCGCCAGGCGCTTGTGCAGCAGATCGTTGACCGCGATGTCGGCTTCGGTGACGATGTCGTCACCCGATTTCATCCAGGTCTTGAGCTTGGTCTGATAGAAGTTCAGCGCGATCTCGCCGCCTTCGCGCACGGCGGAAAACATCAGTTCGCGGTCGTCGGCGCGCGTCGGCCGTGTGTCAGGTGCCTGCAACGGTCATCCCCTCGACGCGAAGAGTGGGTGCATTGGTGGCGTAGTGGAAGGCGAGATCGTTCGCTGGCGTCAGATTGACGAACATCTCCCTGAGGTTCCCCGCCACGGTGATTTCGCTGACCGGAAAAGCGAGCTTGCCGTTCTCGATCCAGAAGCCGGACGCGCCGCGGCTGTAGTCGCCGGTCACGCCGTTGACGCCCATGCCGATCATCTCGGTGATGTAGAGACCTTCCTTGATGTCGGCGATCAGGTCTTCCGGCGAGAGCTTGCCGGCCGCCATATAGAGGTTCGTCGTCGAAGGCGAGGGCGGGCCGCCCGTGCCGCGCGCGGCATGGCCGGTCGTCGTCAAGCCGAGCTGGCGCGCCGACGAGGTATCGAGGAGCCAGGTCGTCAGCACGCCGTCTTCGACGAGGTTCATCGCCCGGTTGGCGACGCCTTCGCCGTCGAAGGGCTTGGAGCGCAGCCCACGGATGCGATGCGGGTCGTCGGTGATGGTGATGCCGGCGGCGAAAACCTTCTGGCCCATCGCCTGCTGCAGGAAGCTCGTCCGCCGCGTGATGGCCGCGCCCGAAATGGCGCCCGCGAAATGGCCGACAAGCCCGGCCGAAACGCGCGGATCGTAGACGATGGGCACCGCTTGCGATTTGACCTTGCGCGGATGAAGCCGCCTCACCGCGCGCTCGCCCGCCGAACGACCGATGTCGCGCGGGCTGCCGAGATCGGCGAGATGACGCACCGAGGAATAGTCGTAGTCGCGCTCCATGCCGGTGCCTTCGCCGGCCAGCACCGAACAGGAGACCGAAAAGGACGTGCCCGAATAGGCGCCCGAGAATCCTTCGCTGGTGACGAGCGCGATGCCGGAGCGCCCCGTGCTGGCGCTGGCGCCCCCGGAATTGGTGACGCCCGCAACGGCGAGCGCCGCTTCCTCGGCTTCCGCTGCCTTGGCCGCCAGGTCTTCCGCACTCTGGCTGGCCGTCGCATCGTCGATGTCGAGCGCGGGCAGGGAGGTTGCAAGGAGCGCCCGGTCGGCGAGTCCGGCATAGGGGTCTTCTGGCGCGATGCGCGCCATCGCCACGACACGTTCGATCAGCGGCGCGAGCGAACGCTCGGAGAGATCGGTGGTCGAGACGACGGCCTGCCGCTTGCCGACGAAGACACGAAGGCCGACATCGCGCCCTTCGGAGCGTTCGACATCTTCAAGCTTGCCGAGGCGCCACGAAACGCCGAGCGACTGGCCCTCGACGACCACGGCCTCGGCGGCTTCGGCGCCCGCCTTGAGCGCGCGGGAGACCAGCATGGCCGCGTCGTCCAGCACATGCTTTTCCGGTGACGGCGCGGTCTGCGTCCTGCTCATGCGGCGCAATGCTTTCTCTTGAGAGTTGAAGGGCTCGGCCAGGGCCGGTCCGAAAGGAAAGACCCCGATCCTTATATAGGTCGGGGCCCGTTCAGCCTAGATCAAGACGCCGCGCCTGAAATCGTTCAGAGCAGCGCGTAATAAAGGCAGGCAATGCCGGCGACGAACTGGCCGATCCAGGTCAGCACCGTGCCGAAAAGGCGCGGCGGGGTCGAGGTCTTGGCCGACTGGTTGAGCCCGACCGCATGCAGGATGCGCCCGACGGTCAGGCAGATGCCGACGAAATGGATGACGTAGATCGACCCCGACAGGAGGTGCAGCGCGACCAGTCCGATCAGGACGATGGGTGTGTATTCGACGTTGGTGACATGGGCCCGGTTGGCGTTGTAGAGGCCGTCGTCGTTGCCGGTGCCGGACATGATGTTGGTGCGCATCCGGTTTGCCGAAACGCGATAGGCGAGGAACAGGTTGATGAGCAGGTTGAGGCCGACATAGACGCCGACGATTTCCAGCGAATAGCTCAGCATGGATCCCTCCGATGGTGGTCACGCTCGGCTTCGAGGCGGCTCTGGCGTGATTCGTTCAGATGCCGCAGACGCTATCACGCCGTGACAAATATGCCACCACGGTCCGGCCGCGCGCGCCGCTGCCGCGGCTCAGCTATGTCCGATGGACTTTTCCAGAGCTTCCTTGGCGTCCAGCATGGCGCGTTTGAATTCGAGCGGCCTGGAAATGTGCCTGAAATTGTTCACGCCGGTTTCGCTTGCCGTCATGATCTCGATGTCGCCATAGCCGAAGATGCGGCCGATGAAGCTCTGATCGGTCTTTACGTCGTTGAGCTTCTCGAGCAGCGAATCCGAGACTTCCTTGTTGAAGACGCCGGTGAGCTGAATGACGCGCCGACTGGTCATGACATAGAAGTGATTGCGCCAGACGATATAGCGCCAGATGAGGGGGATGAGCGGCACAAGGACCAGCGCATAGGCGTAAACGACCTGCGGTTGGTCCGGCGCCCAGAGAAGCTTCGCCGCCGTCACGCCCGCCAGCACGATGATGACGAGCAGCAGCGGAAAGAAGATGCGGCCGAACAGCACCAGCCAATGCTGGCGGACGATGAGTTCGACCTGCTCGTCATGGGAGAGAACTTTCTTCAGATAGCCTGTCGGCTCGATGGTCTCGGACATGCCCGTGCCCCTGCTGGCCCGTGATTGGGTGCGGCGACTATGTTGGTGAATTGCGACGAGATTGCGTCAAAACGGGAAACCCGTTCGTCCGTATGGGGCCTTTCGG
>DASVNC010000058.1:0-4460 GCA_036384055.1 Parvibaculum sp. | reverse complement strand
GCAACACCTTGTCCAGCCTGGCACAGGCATGCGCGGCGGCCACGTTGGCGGCGGCGGCCTGCGTCGATAGCATAGCGAGCTGCTGCTGGATCGCCTGGAACTTGCCGATGGGTTTGCCGAACTGCGTGCGCTCATTGGCATATTGCACCGACTGCCGGGTGATGGCGTCGAGTGCGCCCGCCATCTGGCAGGCCCGCATCAGCGCCCCGTAGAGCCTGAGCGCGTCGCCCGGAATCTCGACCCAGGCCGTCTCGACGACAACACGTTCGAAGATCATCGTGTCGCGCGGCTCGCGGGCGAGGTTCTCGCCCTTCTCGATGCGCGCATAGTCGAGCGGCGCCAGCACCGCCTCGACGCCCCAGCCGCTTTTGACCAAGGCAACAGCATGGCTTGCGTTCCGTCCCCAGGGCACGCGCACGGCCTTGCCCGAAAGCCGCCCTTCGGCCAGCAGGAAGTCGCCTTCCATCACCGTGACGACACCGTCCGGCATCGCCATCCCGGCGCGACCGAGAATAAAGCCGGCGAGGATCGCTTCGGCGAGCGGCAGCGGTGCTGCATGTTCGCCCGCCGCCTTCAGCACGACGAAAGCGTCCGGCCAGCCGGCGCCCGCGCCCTCCAGCGCCTCGGGCACCAGCACGCGCGTCAGTCCGTTGGCGACAAGTTCGTCCCAAAGCGCGCCCGGCCACTCGCCCGCTTCCGCGCCCTGAATAACCTGCTTCGTTGCGTGATCGGCGAGGAGCCGGTTGACGCTGTCGGACAATATGGTCTGCGTTTCGTTCATGGCGTCACCGGAGGCCCAGACCGCGGGCGATGATGCCGCGCAGGATTTCGCGCGTGCCGCCGCGCAGCGAAAATGAAGGCGTCGTCTGCGTCAGATATCCGAGCACCTGCGTAAAATCGTTACCGCCGCCCAGCGTCGGCTCAGCGCCGAGAAGTTCATGCACCTTCACCGGCAAATCCTGCTCGAAGGTAGTGCCGAGATCCTTCACCACCGAGGCTTCGAGCGCCGGGTTCTCGCCGCGGTCGAGCATGCCGGCGACCGAGAGCGACATCTGCCGCAGCGTGACGAGGTGCGCGACCATGCGGCCGATCTCGCGTGCGCCGTCTCCGCCTTCCCTCTTCTGCAATTCGCGGATCGCTTCCTTCATCAACAAGAATGACGAGAGATAGCGTTCCGGACCCGAGCGTTCGAAAGCGAGTTCCGCCGTCACCTGCGCCCAGCCGGAGCCTTCGCTGCCGACGAGCATTCCATCCGGGACGAATGCGTCCTCGAACACCACTTCATTGAAATGCGCGTTGCCGGCCAGATCGCGGATCGGGCGGATGGTGATGCCCGGCGTCTTCAGGTCGACGATGAACTGCGTCAAGCCGTCATGCTTCTTTTCCGGGTCTGTGCGGAAAAGCGCGATCATGTAATGCGCCTTGTGCGCATTCGAGGTCCAGAGCTTGGTGCCGTTGACCTTGTAGCCGCCTTCAACCTTTTCGGCTTTCGTCCGCGTCGCGGCGAGATCGGAGCCCGAATCCGGTTCCGACATGCCGATGCAGAAGAAGCATTCGCCGCGCGCCACTTTCGGCAGGATCAGCTGACGCTGCTCTTCGGTGCCGAAGTTCAGCAGCAAGGGCCCCGATTGCCGGTCGCCGATCCAGTGCGCGCCGACCGGCGCGCCCGCCGCCAGCATTTCCTCCAGCACCACATATCTGTCGAAGGCCGAGCGTTCATGCCCGCCATATTTTTTCGGCCAGCGCATACCGATCCAGCCGCGCGCGCCCATCTTGCGGCTGAACTCCGCATCGTGGCCCATCCATGTCTGCGCCCGCGTCACCGCCGGAATGTCCTTCAGCTCGACGGCGAGAAAATCGCGCACCTCCTGGCGGAGACCTTGTGTCTCCTCCGGCAGCTCGCAGAGATCGAAGCGGAAGGCTTGCATGGTTTATCTCGCTCGGGAGGCAACAGGAAAAGCCCTCTCCCCATCGGGGAGAGGGTTGGGTGAGGGGGCGCACTTAGAGAAATGTTTTTTCGAAGAAGACATCCTCACACCACCAGCGCCGTTGTGCCGCTATCGACACGCAGATTGAGCGCCGTCAGCCCGCCGGCGCGGGGCGAGGCGACGAAGGCCACGAGGTCAGCGACTTCCTGCGTCGTCGTCACCTTGCCGGTCAGATTGTTCATGAAATTTTTCAACACATGCGGCTCGATCTCGTCCCAGGTCGTGCCCCAGCCCTTTTCGCGGCCTTGCGCGAGGAAGCGGTCTTCCACTTCCCGGGTGCGGATCAGGCCGGGGCTGACGATGTTGACGGTGATGCCGGTGCGGGCGAGTTCCTTCGCCAGCGAAATCGTCATCGTCGCCAGCGCGCCTTTCGCCGCATAGTAATGCGGCATGCGCGCGGCGGGCTCGGTCGAGCCGATGGTGCCGAGCATGACGATGCGGCCCCAGCCGCGCTCCTTCATCGCCGGCATGGCGAGCCGCGACAGGCGCATGGCCGAGAGCACGTTCTTCTCATAGGCCTCGATCCAGCCGGCGGTCTCGGTGCGGCTCCACGAGCCCGCGTCCGCCGTGCCGTAATTGTTGATGAGGATGTCGACGGGGCCGGCGACTTTCACCGCGGCATGGAAGACGGCGGTCGCGCCTTCATCCGTCATGATGTCGCCGGCGACGCCATGTGCCTCGCCGCCCGCTTTCGCGATCGACGCGGCGGCGGCTTCGGCGTCGGCAAGCTCGAAGCCGTGGACGACGACGCGCGCGCCTTCCAGCGCCAGCGTCTCGGCGATGATGCGGCCGGTGCCCCTATGCGCGCCGGAGACCAGCGCCGTCTTGCCTTTGAGTTGAAGGTCCATGCTTCCCCGCCTGTCGTCCCCGCGTCTCGTGCGCGAGTGCCTGAGGGAGCATATTTGGCGCGGATGCGCCGGCACGGCAAGGCGCGAGCGCGTTCCGGCGGCGAAAAAGAAAAGCGGGAGAGAGTGCGCGCGGCGCGGCGGTCAGAATTCCGCTGCGGCAACCTGATTGGGCGCGACGCCGCCGTCGTCCAGCGCGAAAAGATCGGGATGCGTCCGGCCGAGATGGAAGCCGACGGTGAACACCATCAGGCAAAGCCCGGCGACAGCCGCCGCCACGACCAGAGGGCGCATGGAGCGCCGCGCTGAAAATATCTTCCGCATCATGCCGTCTGCCCGGGCCGGTTCGACCGGCCCTGTTGGAGAAATCGGACACCATACTGAACGATGAAGTTACCGATTTTCCGCTAACGGATAATTAATACCAGGTCCCGGAATGATCCAATATGAAACTCGACAATGTGCGGACACTCAGGCGGCGGCGGGCCGCCTGTCCAGCGCATAGAATAAGTGCCGTCCTATCAGTGCTTTCGGCGTGGCCGCGCGGGCCCAGCCCGGCTCCTCTGTATGAAGATGAAAATGCGTCGCGCCCCCCGTGGGGTCGGGCATATCGCCCGACGCGGCAAGGCAGGCCGCCGCAAATGCCCGGCAAAAATCCCGGTCGGTGAAATCGGGACAGGCCGCCCCTGCCCCCTCCGGCCCGAACCGCCGCATCCGGTTCATCGCCGCAAAAGCCAGCGCCACGCGCCCCTCCTCCGGCTCGTCCCGCACCTCGTCGCGGATCGCCAACGCCAGCGCCATCATCTCGGCGAGCCTTGCCGCCAGGGCGGCGGAATGGCGGACATAAGCGGCTTCGGCGGTCATCGGAACTCCGTAATGGGTATTTGTTCCTATTTTGTTCTCGGGAGCGGAATGAGTCAACTACGAAGTTCACAATAAATAGAGTGATGTCATCCCGGCCTTGTGCCGGGACCCAGGGGCGTCACGCTCCACCGCTCACCAATCAGATCCTCGTACAAGTCGCGCCACTGAGGGTTCATCTCCTCGATGACGTTGAGTTTCCACGCCCGCCGCCACCGCTTCATGGTCTTCTCGCGCTGAATGGCGGCGTCGATGTCGGACGTCTCCTCGAACCAGACGAGACGATTGACGCCATACTTCTTGGTGAAGCCTTCGGCGTCGCCGCTCTTGTGCTCGGCGACGCGCCGCACAAGGTCGTTCGTTACACCGATATAGAGCGTGCCGTTCCGTCCGCTCGCAAGAATGTAAACGTAATAGCTCGACATCCACGGAAGTCTACGGCCCCTGGGTCCCGGCACAAGGCCGGGATGACAGGTTGGGCTAAACCCCCGCCCCCGTAATCGCCATGTAATGCACCGATAGCCGCACCTGCCCCAGAATGAACACTCCGCCCACGGCTGAAACGCGGAGCGACGTTGCGCCCCAGTAGGTCGTGGGCGAACCGGAGGGACCGATGACGGTCGAGCCCGCAGACGCCCCGATGCCGCTGCCGTAGCGCGAGGCGTCAGCGGCGACGCCGAGGTTCCAGGAGGTCGCGCCGGTGATCGAGGTCAGCACCCGGCCGGTGACGCCCAGCACGATGGCGCGGTCGGGGATCTGGAAGCTC
>DASVNC010000057.1:0-22369 GCA_036384055.1 Parvibaculum sp. | reverse complement strand
GTGGGCTGAAAGCTCGATGGACGTTCCCGCGCCTGCGCACATCCGTGTTTCGGTGATCGTGCCCGCCTACAATGAAGAGAACGTCATCGTCTCGACGGTGCGCGGCATTCTTGCGAGCGACTATAGCGAGATTGAAGTGGTCGTCGTCGACGACGGGTCGAAGGACGACACGCTGGGCGTTCTGCACCGGAATTTCGATAGCGAGGCGCGCGTCGCCATCGTCTCCATTCCAAACGGCGGCAAGGCCAACGCGCTCAATGTGGGCATTGCGTCGGCGCGCGGCGAAGTGATCGTGGCGCTCGATGCCGATACACAATTCGAGCCGGAGACGATTTCACGGCTGGTGCGCTGGTTCGGCGACGAGACAGTGGGCGCGGTGGCGGGTAATGCGAAAGTCGGCAACCGGGTCAACATGATCACCCGCTGGCAGGCGCTTGAATATATTTCGGCGCAGAATCTTGAGCGGCGCGCGCTGGCGGCTCTGGGGACGCTGACGGTGGTGCCCGGCGCAGTCGGCGCCTGGCGGCGATCGGTTCTCGATGAACTTGGCGGCTTCCGAGGCGACACGCTGGCGGAAGACCAGGATTTGACGATCAATCTGCAACAGGCCGGCTACCGGGTGCATTTCGACAGCAGCGCGGTCGCGTGGACGGAAGCGCCGGCAACCTTTGGCGGGCTTTCGAAGCAGCGATTCCGCTGGTCATACGGCACGCTGCAATGCCTGTGGAAATACCGGTCGCTGACCTTCAACCCGCGCTTCGGCACGCTTGGCATGATTGCGTTGCCGCAGGTCTGGCTTTTCCAGATCGCATTGACCGCGCTTGCGCCGCTGGCCGACCTGTTGCTCATCTGGCAGCTCATCAGCCAATGGATCGCCTATTCCGAACATGGGGCGGAGTTCCAGAACGCCGATCTCAAAACCGTGGGCTACTATTATTGCGTCTTCATCGCCGTCGATCTTGTGGCCGCGATGTTCGGCTTCCTGATGGAACGGCGCGAACAATGGAGCTTGTTGTGGTGGCTGCCGCTGCAACGCTTCGGCTACCGCCAGCTCATGTATTACGTCGTGGTGCGGTCGATAACCACGGCCATCCGCGGCCCCTTTGTCGGTTGGGGTAAACTAGAGCGGATGGGAACGGTTCTGCTCGACCGGAAGAAACCGACGGGCTGATTTGCCCCGTGAGAAGGAACAGCCATTGGTGGGCTGTGTTCGCCGCAGTGCCCGATGCCTTCGATCACGCGGTGGCGCGCTCAGCCCGCCGCCGCGACCGCGCGCTTCGCCATGACGGTGATGAGGTGGGCGCGGTATTCGGCGCTGCCGTGAAGGTCGGAGAGCAGGCCTTCGGCCGGAACCTTGATGGCGGCGACGGCATCCGGCGTCCAGCTTTTCGTCAGTGCATCTTCCATTGCCTTAACGCGGAAGACGCCGTTCTGGCCGGCGCCGGTCACGGCGACGCGGACGCCCCACGGCCCCTTCGAGACGAAGACGCCGACCATCGCGTAGCGTGAAGCCGGGTTGCGGAATTTCTGGTAAGCGGCTTTTTCGGGATGCGGAAAAGTCACTTCCTTGATGATCTCGCCGGCTTCAAGCGCCGTCTCGAACATGCCCTTGAAGTATTCGTCCGCTTCGATGAGGCGCTTCGTCGTGTGGATCTTGGCGTCGAGGGCGACGCAGGCGGCCGGATAGTCCGCCGCCGGATCGTTGTTGGCGATCGAGCCGCCAATTGTGCCCATGTGGCGGACGGCCGGATCGCCGATGCCTTCGGCAAGGTGGATCAGGGCCGGGATGTGTTTCTTCACGTCGGCGGAGGTGGCGACGGCGTAATGCTTCGTTCCGGCACCGATGGTGATGGCGTTGCCTTCCGCCTTGATGAAAGCCAGTTCCTTCAGGCCGCCGATGTCGATGACGTCGCTCGGCATGGCGAGGCGCTGTTTCAGCGTCGGGATCAGCGTCTGGCCGCCGGCGAGAAGTTTGGGATCGTCGGCTTTGGCGAGAAGCGCCACGGCTTCGGTCAGCGATTTCGGGCGGACGTAATTGAACTGGTACATGCTTTGCTCCTATTCAGCGGCGGCTTTGGGGCGCGATTGAAGCGCGGCCCAGACGCGCGCGGGCGTCGCCGGCATTTCGATGTCGCGGATGCCGAGCGCATCCGTAATGGCGTTGATGATGGCGGGCGGGGAAGCGATGGCGCCGGCTTCGCCGCAGCCCTTCATGCCGAGCGGGTTCGACGGACATACCGTCGTCGTGAAACCCAGATTGAAACTCGGCAGATCGTCGGCGCGCGGCATACAGTAATCCATGAACGAGCCGGTGATGAGCTGGCCGGATTCCGGATCGTAGACGCCGGGTTCAAGCAACGCCTGGCCGATGCCTTGAGCGATGCCGCCATGCACCTGACCTTCTACGATCATCGGATTGATGATGGTGCCGAAATCATCGACGGCGACGAAGTTCGCAATGCGCGTAATGCCGGTTTCGGGATCGATTTCGACCTCGCAGATGTGGCAGCCGGCGGGAAAAGTGAAATTGGTGGGATCGTAGAAAGCGCCTTCCTTCAGGCCGGGTTCGATTTCGGACGAAGGAAAGCCGTGCGCCGTGTAGGCTGACAAGGCCAGGGCGGCCCAGGCAATCGATTTGTCGGTGCCTTGCACCGTGAACATGCCATTCTCGAAGACGATGTCCTCGGCAGCGGCTTCCATCAGGTGCGCGGCGATCTTCTTCGCCTTTGCCTCGACTTTGTCCAGGGCCTTGGCGATGGCGCTCATGCCGACCGAGCCTGACCGCGAGCCATAGGTGCCCATGCCGAATTGCACCTTGTCGGTGTCGCCGTGGACGATCTCGATCTGGTCGATGGGGACGCCGAGACGCGAGGACACGAGCTGCGCGAATGTGGTTTCATGGCCTTGCCCGTGGCTATGGGAGCCGGTCAGGACTTCAATGTTGCCCGTGGGATTGACGCGCACCTCGGCGGATTCCCAGAGACCGACGCCCGCGCCGAGCGAGCCGACAGCGGCGGATGGCGCGAGACCGCAGGCTTCGATATAGGTCGAAAAGCCTATGCCGCGAAGTTTACCGCGGCGGGCGGCTTCGGCCTTGCGCCCGCCGAAGCCTTTGTAGTCGACGATCTCAAGAGCCTTGTCGAGGGAAGCGGCGTAGTTGCCCGTGTCGTAATTCATGATGACGGGCGTCTGATGCGGAAAGCTCGTCACGAAATTACGGCGGCGGATTTCGGCCGGGTCGATGCCGGTTTCGCGCGCCGCGGTCTCGACGATGCGTTCGATCAGGAAAGTCGCTTCGGGGCGGCCGGCGCCGCGATAGGCATCGACGGGCGCCGTATGCGTGAGGACGCCATCGACTTCGACGTAGATCGCCGGGAGCGCGTACTGGCCCGACAGCAACGTGCCGTAGAGATAGGTCGGGACGGACGCGGAGAATGTAGAGAGATAGGCGCCCAGATTGGCGACCGTCTTGACGCGCAAGGCGAGGAACTTCCCGTTGGCGTCGAGCGCCAGCTCGGCGTGGCTCAGGTGATCGCGGCCGTGCGCGTCCGACAGAAAGGATTCCGATCGTTCCGCCGTCCATTTGATCGGACGGCCGACTTTCGCCGCGGCCCAAACGCAGGCCGTCTCCTCGGCATAGATGAATATTTTCGACCCGAAACCGCCGCCCACATCGGGCGCAATGACGCGGAGCTTGTGTTCCGGCGCGACGCCGACGAAAGCCGAGAGGACGAGACGGGCGACATGCGGATTCTGGCTCGTCGTGTGCAGCGTGTAGCCGCCGGTGCCTTTATCGTATTCGCCGATGGCCGCTCGCGGCTCCATCGCATTCGGGATCAGACGGTTGTTGACCAGATCGATCTTGACGATTTTCGCCGCCTTGGCGAAGGCCGCTTCGGTTTCCGGCTTGTTGCCGAGTTCCCATTCGAAGCAGGTGTTGCGCGGCGCCTCGGCGTGGACTTGTGGAGCGCCCGGTTTCTGACAATCGGCCAGCGAGACGGCGGCAGGAAGCGCCTCATAGCCGACGTCGATCATCTCTGCGGCAGACTTCGCTTCCGCGTGGGTTTCGGCGACGATCATGGCGACATGGTCGCCGACATAGCGCACCGTATCGAGCGCGAGGATCGGATGTGCGCCGGCCTTCATCGCCGAGCCGTCCTTGGAGTGAACCGTCCAGCCGCAGATGAGGCCGCCGAGCTTGTCGGCGGCGACGTCCTTGCCGGTGAAGATGGCGACGACGCCGGGCGCCTTCAGCGCCGTAGCGGTGTCGATGCTCTTGATTTTCGCATGTGCGTGCGGCGAGCGGAGGAAATAGGCATGGGTCTGGCGCGGCCGGTTGATGTCGTCCGTATAGTGGCCATTGCCGGTGATGAAACGAAAATCTTCCTTGCGGCGAACCGGCTTGCCGATGCCCTGGTCACTCACGGTGTTTGTCACGGCTTGTCCTCCCTGAACATCCTGTCACCCCGGATTTGTTCCGGGACCCAGGGGCCGCTTGCTCGGAGCTTTCCGCTCCCGGGTCCCGGCACAAGGCCGGGATGACACGCGATTTAGGTGACGAAACGAATTCCGATCAGCGCATTTCCTGCGACGCGGCGAGGATCGCCTGGACGATATTATGGTAGCCCGTGCAACGGCAGATGTTGCCTTCAAGCTCGTCGCGCACGGTCTGCTCGTCGAGTTCGGGCTTGCGCCGGATGAGATCGACGGCGGTCATGATCATGCCCGGCGTGCAGAAGCCGCATTGCAGGCCGTGATGCTCCTTAAAGGCTTTCTGCACGGGATGCAGTTCGCCATTCTTCGCCAGGCCCTCGACCGTCACAATCTCGGCACCCTCGGCCTGTCCGGCCAGCATGGTGCAGGATTTTACGGCGCGGCCGTCCACGAGGATGACGCAAGCGCCGCATTGGCTGGTGTCGCAGCCGACATGGGTGCCGGTGAGGCCCAGGGCGTCGCGAATGTAGTGGACAAGCAGCGTGCGCGCTTCGACATCGGCACTGGCGGGCTTGCCGTTGACTGTCATGGACACAACGGTCATGCGCGTTCTCCCTTGATTGTTTTGCCTGAGTCTCCGCGCTGGCGGGTGCGGCGTCAAGCGCGGCCCGGAAAGACCCTAATTCAGCGTCCGAAGATGAGAATGAGAATGGCGACGCCGACGATCAACGCCGTGCCCCAGACCCAGGGCGAGAGGCCGGGCGTGACCTCCTCGTTCGGGACCATCGGAATGCCGGTGGGGGCGATGGCGTCCCGATCGGGGGATTTGCCGAGATTGACCTCTTCGGCTTCCGGTTCGCGTTCGGTCACGACTTTTGCGCCTCCCAGCGCCGAGGAAAAATTGCCGAAAAATTCATCGGCGAGTTTCGACGCCGTGGAGTCGATGAAACGCTGGCCGATCTGGGCGAGCTTGCCGCCGATCTGGGCGTTGACCTGATAGGTCAGCACGGTCGCTCCATTGTCGTCGGCGAGATGCACCTTGGCGGAGCCCTTGGCGAAGCCGGCAGCGCCGCCATTGCCTTCACCGGAAATCGTGTAACCGTTCGGCGGGTCGATGTCGGTCAGCTGAACCTTGCCTTTGAAGCGGGCGCTGACCGGGCCGACCTTGGCCTTGGCGACGGCCTCGAACTCGGTGTCCGAGACCTTGTCGACGGACTCCGCGCCCGGAATGGTCTTGCGCAGAACGTCGGCATCGTTCAGGGCCGCCCAAACGGTTTCGCGCGGCGCGGGAATTCGATATTCGCCGGACATTTCCATAAATGGGATCTCCTTTTTGGGGCGCGCGGGCAGGACGTTATAGGTAGGACAGGACCAGTGTTATGCCAAGGAGAACAGTGATCCAGAGAACCATAGAGCCGGTCGGCCAGGCGCCGGCAAGGGGGCCTTCAGGCCCGTGTGTCCGGAACAGGAGCACCAGTGTCCGGTCGCTGCGATAGGCAGCGAAGCGGGCCAGCGCGTGCCAGGCTGTGCGGACCGCGACGGCAATGCGGGTTACGAGGTCCGGCAGAAAACGCCGGTAGAGCCAGTCGGTGTCGAGGTTCACGCTGCGCAGTTCGGCCGGATAGCGGCCGATGCGGATCAGCACCGCGAAAGCGAGGATGGCAAAGAACAGAAGTTGCAGCTGCGTGACGACGTGATCGGTCGTGTAGGGCGCATAGGCCACAGGATAGGGAAGCAGATCGTAGAGCGGCTGCGGCCAGACGCCGATAATGACGCAGAGCGCCGCAGCCAGTGCCATGACGATCAGCATGTGGAGGGGCGCTTCCTTCACCTTCAGCCCGCGATCGTGGCCGAAGAACATCGAATAGGGAATCTTGATGCCCGCGTGTTCGAGGACGCCGACCGAGGCGACGAGGAGGACCAGCCAGACGATCATGTGACCGCTGTCGGCGCTGGCCGAGACGATGAGGCTCTTGGAGATGAAGCCTGAGAAAAGCGGGAAGGCCGAAATGGACAGCGCGCCGACGATGCAGAAGATCATCGTCAGGGGCATTGATTTCCAGAGGCCGCCAAGTTGCGATGCCTTGGCGGTGCCGGTGCGCAGCATGACGGCGCCGACGGTCATGAAGAGCAAGCCTTCGAATATCACGTTGGTAAAGGCGTGGGCGACGGTGCCGTCGAGCGCCAGCGGCGTGCCGAGGCCGATGCCGACGACCATGAAGCCGAGCTGGTTGTTCAGGCTGTAGGACAGAACGCGGCGAAGATTGTTTTCGATGGCGGCAAAGAACACAGGGAAGAGCGTCATCGCGGCGCCGATATAGATCAGGAATTCGGTGCCGGCAAAGCCGCGCACCAGCGCATAGACCGCGAGCTTGGTGGTGAAGACGGAAAGCGTCAGCGTGCCGGTCGGCGTCGCGGCCGGATAGGAATCCTGCAACCAGTTATGGAGAAGCGGGAAAGCGCATTTGATGCCGAAGGCGAGGAAGATCAGACAGGTGGCGAGGCTGCCGAGCTCCATGTGGTCGAAGGCGATGGAACCTGTGTCGCGGTAATTCAGGATGATGCCGATAAGCAGGAGCAGCCCGGACCCGATCTGAATGGCGAGGTAGCGCAGGCCTGTGTGGTAGGCGCCCTCGGTGCGGCGGGCCCAGATGAGGAAGACCGACGCGATTGCGGTGCCCTCCCAGAAGACGAAGAGCGTGACGAGATCGGCGGCGAAAACCGCGCCGATGGCCGCGCCGGCATAGACGAGGCTTGCGACTTGCTCGAGCGTGTCACGTATGTGCCAGGCGAAGAAAAGCGCGAAGAAAGCCGCGATGGAGAAGATCAGCGCAAAAATGTAGGAGAGGGCGTCAAGGCGGAAGAGCGTCAGATGCAGATCGAAGAACGGCAGGTCGCTGTAATTGCCGTATTGGGCGAAGGCGAAGCTGGCGAGCGCGGCGACAGGCACGGCGAGCAGGAAGAGGGCGCGAACAACCGGCCAGCGGATGAAGGGCACAATGAGGGCGGCCGCGAAATAGACGAGGGCGGGCGTTGCGAGGTCAGACATTGTCCGCCTCCTTCTCCGCGTCGGTCGATGTGCGGCCGTAGTAATCCTCCGGCCGCAGGATCAGGCGGCGGAGCGCCTTGGCGAGGAAAATCAGGGCTGCGTAGACGACGAAGCCGAAGACACAATAAAAGAGCGGCAGGTGCTCGACGTCGAAAGTGCCGTGATGACCGCGCAGGATATCGGCGGCGGCGAGCGTCGCGCAGATGACGCCGAGACCGATCAGCACCCAGTTGGTGATGTAGGTTTTCACGGCGCGACGACCTCCGGCGGCGGCAGGAAATCCATGTGCAGAAGAAAAACATAGATGTCATGCGCGAAGGCGAAGAGCGCGATGCAGCCGAGTGCGGTGAGGCAGATCGGCAGAAGCATCATCAGCGGCGCTTCCTTGAGGCCGACGGCGGCTTCGCCACGTGCGGGAGCGAAGAAGCCGCCCGCAGCGACAGGCAACAGATAGAAGACGCTCAATAGCGAGCCGACGGCGAGAACGGCGATCATCGTCATTTGCTGGGCGTCGGCGGCGCTCATGACGAGGAACCATTTGGCCCAGGCGCCGCCCAATGGCGGCAGGCCGATAATGGAGAGCGAGGCGATGAGAAATGCCGCGAAGGTGAAGGGCATCTGCCTGCCGAGACCGCGCATTTCGCTGACCCGTGTTTTGTGCGCCGTCACATAGATCGCACCGGCGCACATGAACAAGGTGATCTTGGCCATTGCGTGCATCACCATCTGCATCGTGCCGCCGATGATGCCCATCTGGTTTGCCAGTGCGACGCCAAGGGTCACATAGGCGAGCTGGCTGACGGTCGAATAGGCCAGACGCGCTTTCAGATCGTCCTTGGTCAGTGCGATGACGGCGGAGATGAGCAGTGACGCGGCGGCGACCCAGCACAGCCAGACGGATGCGCCGGACGAAGCCAGGAAATCGACGCCGAAAATATAGACGCCGATCTTCAGCAGGGTGAAGACGCCGCCCTTCACGACCGCAACCGCGTGGAGGAGTGCGCTGACCGGGGCAGGCGCCACCATCGCGGCAGGCAGCCAGCGGTGGAAAGGCATCAGGGCGGCCTTGGCGACACCGAAGGCAAACAGCGCGAGCAGGAAGGGAGCCAGCGAGGGATCGATGTGGCCGTCGAGAATGCCGCCCGGCGTGAAGGTGAGCGTGCCTGTCAGCGTCCATGTCCAGATGACGGCGGTCAGGAAAAATGCAATCGAAGTCGAAAGCAGAATGATGAAGTAGGTGCGTGCGCCGGCAAGAGCATCCGGCGTTCCCTTGTGCGCAACCAGCGGGTAAGTCGAGAAGGTCAGTATTTCGTAGAAGATGAAGAGCGAAAAAAGGTTGCCCGAGAAGGCGATGCCGAGCGCCGCCGCGATGGCGAGGGTGAAGAAGGCCGCAAAGCGTGTCTGGTGCTCTTCCCCGTTCGCGCGCATGTAGCCGATGGCATAGACCGCGATGACGAGCCAGAGGCCGGAAGCGAGCAGCGCGAAGACCATGCCGAGAGGTTCGATGGAGAAGGCGAGCGGCAGGCCGGGCATAACCTCGAAAAGCCCGAGAGCCGGCGTTGCGCCGCCGAGCGTCAGATGCAGGAGGTTCAACGTCAGCGCGAAGGTGATGCCGGCGGCGGCGATGTGCAGGGCGTCGCGGGCTTTCGGCCAGGGCGCGAGCGCGGCGATCAACGGGATGGCCGCGAGCGGCGCGGCGAGGGCGAGATAGAGCGCGAATGCGGGGTTCATGCGCGCCTCACTGCCAGAACAGGTTGGATGCGCCGATGAGCGCGTTGGCGGCGCGGCTGGCCGCCATGCTGGTCAGGCTCGCGTCGAAGCCGAAATAGAGACAGAGGCCGGCAAAGACCCAGGCCGGGATCAGCATCGTCAGCGGCGCTTCCGTGCGGTGAACGCCCTCCGGCGCCGCGCGCATGTATATCGTTTCGATGATCCGCCAGATATAGGCAAGCGTCAGCAGCGACGAGGCGACAATGAGGAGCGCCAGCGGCCATTCGTTTTGTGTCAGGGCCGCCTGCACCAGATACCATTTGCTGATGAAACCGACGGTGAAGGGCACGCCGACAAGGCTCATGCCCGCCACGACGAAAGCCGCGCTGGTCCAGGGCATGTCGCGCGCGATACCGCGCAGGTCGCGTATCGAGGTGGTGCCGGCCTGCATGACGAAACAGCCCGCGACCATGAAAAGGGCTGCCTTGGCAACGGCGTGGTTGAAGAGATGGATGACGGCGGCCATCAGCCCTTCGTGAGAGAGAAGCGATATGCCGATCAGGATGTAGCCGATCTGGCCGATGCTCGACCAGGCAAGCATGCGTTTCAGGTCGTCGGCGAAGATGGCGACGAGCCCCGCCGCGAAAACGGCGATAAGGGCGAGCGGCAACATGACGACGTGCAGCACGTTTGCCTCGAAGGCGTTGCCGAAGCCGAAGATGACGAAGAGGAAACGAACGAGAACGTAGACGGCGACCTTGGTCGCCGTGGCGGACAGGAAAGCCGACACCGCCGAAGGCGCGTAGGTGTAGGCGTTCGGCAGCCAGAGATGCAGAGGAAACATGGCGAGCTTCAGGGCGACGCCGACAAGAATAAAGGCAAAGCCCATGCGCAGGGTGCGGCTGTCGCCCTGCTCGACAAGGCGGGCGGCGAGGTCGGCCATATTGAGCGTGCCGGTGAGCATGTAGAGCAGGCCCAGACCGATGACGAAGAAGGTTGCGCCGATGGTGCCCATGACAAGGTAGTTATAGGCGGCGGTGAGCGCCCGGCGGTCGCGCTTTGCGCCGGAGGAAATAAGCGCATAGGCCGAAAGCGACGAGATTTCGAGAAAGACGAAGACGTTGAAGGCGTCGCCGGTGACGGTGACGCCGAGCAGACCCGTCATGCAGAGGATGAAGGTCGAATAGAAAAATGCGTGATTTTTGGAGTCGACTTCGGCGGCGATGCTGGCGCGCGCGTAGAAGAGCGACAACACGGAAACGCCCGAGACGATGACGAGGACGAAAGCGTTCAATATGTCGACGCGGTATTCGATGCCGAGCGGCGGCGCCCAGCCGCCGAGCTGGTACGAGATAACCGTGCCGTCGATAACGCTCGCGAACAGCGCGACGGCGACGACGAATGCGACGAGACTGGCTGTAAAAGCGATAAACCAGCCGCGACCGTTGCCGCCCAGCGCGGCACAAAGCGGCGCCGCGACGAGCGGCAGCACGATCTGCAGTACCGGCAGATGATGGACGAGCGATTGCAGCATCAGGATTTCGGCCCCGCGTCGCGCTCTATCGCCAGAATTTCATCTTCCTCTATGGTGCCATAGGCCTCGCGGATGCGGACAACCAGCGCCAGAGCCAGCGAGGTCGTTGCAATGCCGACGACGATGGCCGTGAGGATCAAGACATGCGGCAAGGGGTTGGAATAAATTTCGTCCGGCTTGCCGGTCACGATCGGCGCGGTCCCGCCCTCGATCTTGCCCATCGAGATGTAGAGCATGAAGACGGAGGTTTGAAAGAGATTGAGGCCGACGATTTTCTTGACGAGATTGCCGCGTGCAATGGCGACGTAGAGGCCAAGCATCATCAGGATGACGACCATCCAGTAATTGTAGTGATCCGTGAGGACCGAGAGAGCGGCGTCCATTCTACCAGTCCTTGTCGGCGACGCTGGCCGTGCGTCCGGCGAAAGCCAGGAAGATCAGCGTCATTGCTGACGCAACCGTGATGCCGACGCCAAGCTCGACGATGAGAATGCCCCATTCCTGCCCGTGAACCGGATCCTGCGCCAGCGCCGAATAATCCAGGAAATTCCCACCCAGCAGGAGCGTGGCAAAGCCCGTACCGGCGTAGATGAAAAGGCCGATGGCAAGGAGGCCGACGAACAGACGCGGCGGGACCACGCGGTTGAGGGCATCGACGCCGTAGATCAGCGCATAAAGAATGAAGCCGACCGCGAAAATGACGCCGGCCTGAAAGCCGCCACCTGGCCCGTAGTCGCCATGCCACTGGACATAGAGGGCGTAGAGGAAAATGGCCGGCAACAATGCGCGGGCGATGGTGCGGAGAACGAGATGGTGATGCATCATTCGTCCTCTTTCTTTTTGTCCGCCGCGCCGGAGAAACCCAGCAGCATCAATACCGAGATGGCGGCGACGAAGATCACCGTCGTTTCGCCCAGTGTGTCGTAGCCGCGATAGCTGGCAAGGACGGCGGTGACGATGTTGGGTACGCCGGTTTCATCCTGCGCGCGGGCGATATAATCAGGCGCGACATGCTTGTGGATCGGCGCGTCGGGCGATCCGAACGCCGGCATGCCGAAGGTGCCGTAGACCAGCGCCGCCCCGGTGACGAGGCAGAGGAGCAGCGGGAGGATGGCGCTGTGCGCTGTCGGCTTTTCCTCGCGCGGCATCAGCGCCAGCGCGCCAAGCATGAAGATCGTGGAGACGCCGCCGCCGACGGCAGCCTCGGTGAAAGCGACATCGACCGCATCGAGCGTGACGAAGAGCCCGGCGGACAGAAGGCTGAACAGGCCGGCCAGCATCGCCACGGCAAAAAGATTGCGCAGACGCGCAATGGCGACGGCGGTCACGATGAGAAACGCGAAGAGCGCCAGATCGACGAGGATCATGTGTTTTCTCCATCGGCGAAGCGGCCGCTGTCGTCGACGGCGAGGCCTTGCGGTTTGTTGGCCGCCGACCAGGCGGCATTGGCGACGGCGTGGCTTGCGGTCGGTCCTGCGATGAGCAGGAACAGGCCAATCAGAACGAGCTTCAGCGTCGTCAGGGTCCAGCCCGATTGCAGCATCATGCCCGCGAGCATGAATTCGGCGCCAACCGTGTCGATCATGCCGGCGGCGTGGATGCGTGACCAGAAATCAGGCAGCCGCACCATGCCCAGGGCACCGACGACCAGAACAAGTCCGCCCGTTCCGAACAGGAGCCAGCTGGCTGCTTCGACGAGGAGCGGCATCATTTTGGTCGCTCCGGGGCGGATCGGCCGAGAGAGCGGTAGCGAACGAATTTCAGAACGGCGATTGTGCCGACGAAGTTGATCAATGCGTAGAGCAAGGCGATGTCCAGGAAGTCCGGGCGGGCCGCCAAATAACCGAGCAATCCGATCAGGATAACGGTCAGGGTGCCGAACGAATTGACCGCGAGAACGCGGTCGTAAAGGCTTGGGCCCGCCAAACCCCGAATAATGACAAGGAGCATGGCAACGAACAGGGCGGCCGAGCCGGCAAGGAGAGGGGTCATGTCAGCGGGCCTCGACGGCGGTGACGCGCCTGTCCATATCGGGCAGGGAGGAGGCAAAGGGCTCCGCCAAGGCGTGGACGAGGAGGGAGTTTTCGCCGGTTTCGACCGTCACCGTGCCGGGGGTCAGGGTGATCGAGTTGGCGAAGACCACCCGCGCCAGATCGCCCTGCTGGCTTGTCGGTACAAGGATGAACCGGTGCGAAATGGAAATGCGCCGGGCGAGGATGATCCGCGCCACGGCGAGGTTCGATTTGACGATCTCGCCGCCGAGCCAGAACCAATAGAGCGATAGCGAAGGCTTGAAACGGGATGGTGCGGGATCGGTAACGGGGGTCCACATGCGGGCCGCAATCCAGACGCAGAGCACCGTGGACGCCACACCCATGCTCAGCAGGAAAGGCGTGTAATGGCCGGACAGAACGAGCCAGAATCCGAACAAGACCGTGCCGAGCGAGATCGACCTCGTGATGCCTGCCGCCATGTCTGCTACTCCGGCCCTCTCGCTCGAGCCCGCACGCCGGACCTCTTGTGGGAAGATCATCAATGTAACCGGACTGCCTCCGCGGACCGAATCTTCATTCGCAGCGGGCCGAGGTAATATGCGTTCCCGGGGCTATGCGTTCCCGGGGCGGAGCAATGGCGACGGCTTTTAAAGTCCAGCGGACGCTGTTATAGTTACCGATTATGAGTGGGGGGTCGTGGGATGACCACGGGCCAGACTGAAATGCGGCGTCGTCCAGTGCAACAGGCCTAGTGTACAGGATGACCTGATTTGAAGTCGTGGTGGGGATGGAAGAGCGTTTAGAATCTGCGGCGGAGTCTGTCGATACGTCGTTTGAGATCAGCGGCAGCGTCAAGTGGTTTGACGCTGTGAAGGGGTATGGATTCATCATTCCCGACGACGGCCGGGAAGACGTTCTCATTCACTCGTCCTGTCTGAAGCCCGTTGGTCGGGAGTCCCTCGACGAGGGCGCCACAGTCATCTGTGAGGCAGTCCGCAGGCCGAAGGGCTTTCAAGCCATCCGCATTATCGAGGTCGACGATACGACGGCCGTCAGAGCGGCGGCCGGCAACGGTCGCCCGACCGCCATGCGCTCGCCGACGGCCGGCGTCGTTCCGATCGGCGAATTCGAGATCGCCATCGTCAAATGGTTCAACCGGGCGCGCGGCTACGGGTTCGTTACCCGCGGCGAGGGCACGCCGGATATTTTCATCCATATGGAGACGCTGCGCCGTTTCGGCGTGCGCGATCTGGTGCCGGGCCAGCAGGTCAAGGTGCGTTTTGGCGAAGGGCCCAAGGGGCTGATGGTCGCCGAGATGGTGGAAGACTAGGGTCGCCAAATTCCGTCCGGCCGGTATGATCGGCAAAAGCATGTGCCGTAGTCCGGCCATGCGTCTCAACCCGTTCGAGTGCCATGTCCCCAGATCAAGACGACAATCCGCCGGAAGGCTTCACGCCTTCGACGACGCGGGGCCCTTACACCACGCATAACGGCCCGTTTTATCACAAGGTGACCGAGGACGGTTTCTGGCATGGCGTGCGCGTTCGGGAGCGCCACTGTAATTCGCGCGGCATCACGCATGGCGGGATGTTGATGGCTTTCGCCGACGGACTGCTGGGAACGGCGGTTTTCCGGGCTACCAAGACGGTGGCGCTGACGATCCGGATGAATTCGGATTTTCTGTCATCGGCCCGGCCGGGCGACTGGCTGGAGGGGACCGCGCGCGTGACCCGGGCGACCCGGTCCGTCGTCTTTTGCGAGGCGGAGCTTTATGTGGGCCAGAGGGCGGTGCTGAGGGCCACGGGGGTCTTCAAGCTGATGCAGCGGCATCGTGAGCCAGAAGGCGGCGAGCCCGCCGCTTCGTAAAGGCTGGTCGGGGCGGTGTGATTCGAACACACGACCCTCTGCTCCCAAAGCAGATGCGCTACCAGGCTGCGCTACGCCCCGACGGGCCCTGCAATACACCCTGAAGGCGATAAACCGCAACCGGACGCCTCGGGCGAATTTTTGATCCGTCGTCGCCGCGGCGCGATTGACCGGCTTTGCGGAGAAGCCTATACGGCTTGCCAACGGCGGGGCGCTCGCCCCGTGGGTTCCCAAGAGGAAAAGATGGACGGCGACAGTAGTCGGTTGGGCCTTACGGGCTGATCCTGATGCGTCGGAGCCTTGGCACCAGGCCTTGAGGCTCCCTCGTCCGGGCAGCTCCCGCTGGCCCGCGCGAGGTTAAAATGGAAAGTCAGATCCAGACCATTTCGGTCGCGCGCCGCGGCCGGCTTGCCCCGTCTCCGTGGGACGGCGTGGCGTTGTGCCTCGTCGCAGGCTCGCTGGCGCTCATCATCTATGGCGCGGGCCAGATGGGCGGGCCGCTGGCCAATGTATCGGCGGCTCATATCTCGCTCTCGCCCACGGCGCTTCCCGAATATGCGCTGAGGACAACGCTGCGCATGTTCGCGGCGCTGGCGGCCTCGCTCGTCTTCACCTTCACCTATGCGACCGCGGCGGCGAAGAGCAGGCGGGCGGAGGCCGTGCTCATCCCCATTCTCGACGTGCTTCAGTCGGTGCCTGTGCTGGGCTTCCTGTCCTTCACGGTGACGGGGTTCATGGCGCTCTTTCCGGGCAGCGCGCTCGGCGCCGAATGCGCGGCGATTTTTGCGATCTTCACGGCCCAGGCCTGGAACATGGCGTTCAGCTTCTACCAGTCGCTGCGCACGGTGCCGCTCGATCTCGACGAGGCGTCGCGGGCGTTCCGTCTGTCGCCCTGGCAGCGGTTCTGGCGGCTCGACGTGCCTTTCGCAATGCCCGCCCTCATCTGGAACATGATGATGTCGATGTCGGGGAGCTGGTTCTTCATCGTCGCATCCGAGGCGATCTCGGTCGGGCATACGACGATTACGCTGCCGGGCATCGGCTCCTATGTGGCGCTGGCGATCGAGCGCCGCGATCTGACGGCGGTCGGCTATGCCGTGGCGGCGATGCTCGTCGTCATCGTCGCCTACGATCAGTTGCTGTTCCGGCCGCTTGTCGCCTGGGCGCAGAAGTTCCGGTCCGAGCAGACGCCCGGACCGGTTACCGGCGTCTGGCTGCTGCGCGTGCTGAACCGTGCGAAGCTTGTTCAGCTCGGTCTTGCGCCGCTGCAACGCGGCCTCGGCACGGTCGCGCAGGCGCCGATGAATTTCGGCTGGCGCTGGGGCCGGGTGCCCCCGGTACGGGCGCGCTGGCTCAATGCGGTGTGGGGCGGCGTCTGGTGGGGGGCCTGGGTTTTTGTTGCGCTTTTTGGCATGCAGGCGCTTTACCGCGAACTCGCCGGTCATGTCGGCTGGGCGGAAATTCTGGAAGCGTTCAAGCTCGGTCTGATGACGCTGACGCGCGTGATCGTGCTCGTCGCGCTGGCCAGCCTCGTCTGGGTGCCTGTCGGCGTCTGGATCGGGCTTCGTCCGAAGCTCGCCATGCGGATGCAGCTCATCGCACAGATTCTGGCGGCCTTTCCCGCCAATCTGCTTTTTCCCGCGGCGGTCGTGGGCATCCTGCATTTCCAGCTCAATCCGAATATCTGGCTGAGCCCGCTGATGATCCTCGGCACACAGTGGTACATTCTCTTCAACGTCATCGCGGGCGCGAGCGCCTTTCCGGGCGACCTGCGCGACGCGGCGGAAAATTTCCGCGTCCGAGGGCGGCCGTGGTGGTTCAAGGTGATCCTGCCGGGCATTTTCCCGTATTTCGTCACCGGCGGCCTGACGGCGACGGGCGGCTCCTGGAATGCGAGCATCGTCGCGGAGCTTGTCGTCTGGGGACATACGCGGCTCGAGGCCAATGGTCTGGGTTCCTACATCGCCAAGGCGACCGCGACCGGCGACTATCCTCGCGTTATTCTGGGTGTCGTGGTGATGGCGATTTTCGTGACGCTCTTCAACCGGCTGTTCTGGCGACCGCTCAATGCCTATGCGGAACGCCGGCTACGCATGAACTGATGGAGGTCTGAATGGCGATCCTGCAACAGGCCAAACCTGTGATCGAAATACGGGAACTCCGGAGGTCGTTTCAGCGGCCGTCTGGCGGCGAGCTGGTCGTGCTGGATGACGTCAACATGACGTTGCGCGAGGGCGAAATCGTCGGGCTGCTCGGGCGTTCGGGCTCCGGCAAATCGACACTGCTGCGCATCATGGCGGGGCTGGTCGAGCCGACGGGCGGAGCGGCGCTGTTTCAAGGCAAGCAGGTCGACGGGCCCGCGGCCGGCGTCGCAATGGTCTTCCAGACGTTTGCGCTCTTTCCCTGGCTGACGGTGTTGCAGAATGTGCGGCTCGGTCTCGATGCGCTGAACATTCCCGAGGAAGAGGCGCGCAAGCGGGCGCTGGAGGCCATCGACCTGATCGGCATGGATGGATTTGAATCCGCCTATCCGAAGGAAATCTCGGGCGGCATGCGTCAGCGCGTCGGCTTCGCCCGGGCGCTGGTCGTTCATCCCGATCTGCTGCTGATGGACGAGCCTTTTTCGGCGTTGGACGTGCTGACCGCCGAAACGCTGCGCACCGACCTGCTCGATCTCTGGTCGGAAGGGCGTATGCCGATCAAGTCGATCCTGCTCGTGACGCATAACATCGAGGAGGCGGTGCTGATGTGCGACCGCATTCTCGTTTTCTCGTCCAACCCCGGCCGCGTGATTGCCGAGATTCCGGTCGATATTCCCCGACCGCGTAACCGCCTCGACACCAAGTTCCGCTGGCTTGTCGACAAGATTTACGAACGCATGACCATGCCCGCGACCGCCCAGCCGCAAACAACCGCTCCCGATTTCGCCGGCGAAGGCATCACCAAGGTTCTGCCGCGCGTATCGACGAACTCGATTGCCGGCCTTATCGAAGCGGTCGCCGGCGCGCCCTATAACGGCCGCGCCGACTTGCCGGAGCTTGCTGAAGACATGCGCATGAGCACCGATACGCTCTTTGCCATCGGCGAAACCGTGAGCCTGCTGCGTTTCGGCGATCTGGCGGGCGGCGACATCAGGCTGACGGAGGCGGGACGGCGGTTTGCCAACGAAGATCTCAATGTGAGGAAGCAGATGTTTGCCGAACGGCTGCTCTCGAATGTGCCGCTGGCGGCGCATATCAAACGGGTGCTGGACGAACGGCCGCAGCACCGGGCGCCCTATGCGCGCTTCGCCGAGGAGCTTGAAGATGCGATGTCCGAGGAATGGGCGGAGCAGACGCTGCGCAGCGTCATCAACTGGGGCCGCTTTGCCGAGGTTTTCGCCTATGACGAAAACCAGGCGATGCTGAGCCTCGACAATCCGAGCTGAAAGGGGCCGAGCTGAACGGGGCCGAGCTGAACGGGACCGATCAGGGCGGGGCGGGGACTGCCCGCCCGCGCCCGTTCCGGTGTCAGGCCGCAGCGGCGGGGACGAGGGCTGCGGCTTCGTTCCGCCCGAGCCAATAAGCGCGGGCGGCCAGGCGTTCGATACGGTCGGCCCGCCAGAGGGGCACACGGCCGTCGACGGACGGTCCGGTCAGGTCGAGTACGCACTCGATGTCGAGACGGTTGAAACCCTGGGCGGCAAGAAGCCGGGCCGCCGAGGCGAGGTCGAGATATTCGCTCCCGTAAGTGTTCATCCGAGGCCTCCCTTACTCTGCTACACCGCGATCTTAAGACCGGGACATGTCAGCTCTGCGAACCCCCAGCTGTGCCCCGGGTCGGTTTTCCCGGTTGGGCGGTGCATTGCGAACGGCTTGTTGTGGCTTGCAAATCCGGCCAATTTAGGGCGATAAGAATACGGATTTGCAATGATCTCCAGAATGCCGGGGATGATTGGGCGAGACGGAATTTTGGTGGGACAGATGGCGCGCGCGCGAATTTACAAGCCGGCGAAAACGTCGATGCAGTCCGGCAGAGCGAAGACGAAGCTCTGGGTGCTGGAGTTCGAGCCCGCCGCGGCGCGGACGATCGACCCCTTGATGGGCTGGACGAGTTCTCCCGACACCAACGCTCAGGTGCAGCTTCGCTTCGACAGCAAAGAGGCCGCGATTGCCTATGCGACGAAGCGCAATATCGAATTTCAGTTGATCGAGCCCAAGGCCGCCAAGTCTCTCCTCAAGGCCTATGCCGACAACTTCAAGGCCGACCGGCAGGACCAGTGGACGCATTGAGCGGTCCGTTTTCATTCGTCAGTTCAGCCTGGATCCCGTAGCTCAACTGGATAGAGCACCGGATTTCTAATCCGGCGGTTGCAGGTTCGACCCCTGCCGGGATCGCCACTCCGCTTCACTCGGCTTCCAGGGCCAGCGGACGCCGCCGTCGGCCAAGCGCGGCGGCGTCTGCTTGCCCGATGGGAAACTTCAGCGGCAGGCCGAAGTCCATCACATTCCCGAGATTACGGTTTCCTCAGTTCACATTTGGGATGGGCGGCGTCATTATGTGACCATGAGGCCGGCAACAGGCGTCAACCAGCGGGGGCTGGGTAGGGAGCACAACTCATGGATCGCGCTATTTTTCGCGTGCAACGGGTGCCTGCGCGCGCCGACGGTTCGAATTCCGTCGTGGCGAGGCAGGGCGGCGTACTTCTCGCGGGACTTTTTTTTCTGACCGTCATCTGTCTCTGGGTGTCGCTTGCGCATGCGGCGACCGGCAAGGTTCCGAGCGAAGCGACCGGCGACGACTTCTACAGGCGGGGCTATTACCCCGAGGCGCTGGCCGAATGGAAAAAAGCGGCCGACACGCAGCACGATGCGGGCGCGGCCTTCCGGCTTGGCGAAGAATATTTCGATGCCAAGGTGGTTCAGCGCGACCTGCCGACAGCGATCAAATATTACGAGATGGGCGCGACGGGCGGCGATGCGCGGGCGCAGATGGATCTCGGCAGCATGTATGACAAAGGCTGGGGCGTGTCGCGCGACGCCGGCAAAGCGGCGAAGTGGTATGAGGCGGCGGCCAAGCAAGGCATGGCCGAGGCGCAATACAACATTGCGACCATGTATCAGACAGGCGAGGGCGTCGAAAAGGACGATACCAAGGCCTATATGTATTACCTGCTGGCGACGAAAAACGGCTTTCCGCAATTTGCGGCGAAGGAGCTTGAAAAGCTCTCCAGTGCGATGAAACCGGAGAGCATCAAACAGGCAACGGTGCTGGCGCGCGATTTCAAGCCGGTGGTTACGACCAAGCAGGAGATGCCAGCGGCGCCTGCCGATCGCTGAGCGGAACGGACCGCGCAAAGAGCTTCGGCGGCAACGCCGGAGCTCTCTTTGTTTCGGTCGGGCGGTTTGTATCGGGCGGGCGGTCGTCCGCGGTCGTTTCGTTGTCGATGCTATGGCATAGTGACGGGCTGGCTGTGCGGAGCCGGGCTTCGATATGCGGGAGAGATGAATGCCTTATGTCTGGTCGAACTGGTCGGGATGGATCAAGGCCTGGCCGCAGTCGATCCTGGAGCCTGCGACGGAAGAAGAATTGGCGGAGGCGATAAAGCGCACGCCGGGGCCGATACGCGCTGCCGGCAGCGGTCATTCGTTTACGGCGCTTGTCGAGAGCGATGGCACCATCGTCTCTCTGAAGCATATTTCTGGTGTCGTCGATCACGACGCGGCGGCATCGACCGCGCGGATCAAGGCGGGGACGACGCTGCGCGACCTTGGGCCAATGCTTTTTGACCGCGGGCTCGCTCTCATCAATCAGGGCGATATCGACCGGCAGGCGCTGGCGGGTGCGGTGGGCACCGGCACGCACGGCACCGGCGGCGAGCTTGGCTCGATCTCGGCCGCGGTGACCGGCTTCCGTCTGGTGACGGCGGAAGGCGAAGTCATCAACGCCAGCCGCAGCGAAAACATCGATGTCTTCGATGCGGGCCGGGTCTCTTTCGGCAGTCTCGGCATCATGAGCGAGATCACGATGCAATGCCGTCCCGTTTACGCCCTCGAGGAGACGGGTGGACGGATGCCGGTCAGCGACGTGCTGGCGAAGGCAGAGGATCTGCGCGACGCCAACCGGCATTTCGAGTTCTGGTGGTTCCCGTTTTCCGATCAGGCCATCGTCAAGATTCTCAGCGAGACCGACAAGCAGGTGAAGCCGCGGCAGCGCAGGCCTGAAGGCGAAGAGACGCGGGACGACAAGATTTTCCGGATGCTCTGCGAGACGTCTCGCTATACGCCTTTTTTGCGTAGCCCCTTCCAGCGGTTCATGGCATCGGGAAGCGGCCGCTATTCGTCCGGGTCGCTGAGCGAGCCGGGCCGCGTGCGCTGGTCGCACGACGCATTTCCCAGCGACCGCAACATTCGGTTCAACGAAATGGAATACGCCGTGCCCGCCGAGCACGGCCCGGACTGTATCCGCGAAGTGGCGGCCTATATGCGGAGCTGCGGCGAGAACTTCCTCTTTCCGCTGGAGTATCGTTACGTCGCCGCCGACGACATCTGGCTGAGCCCGTTCTATCAGCGCGACAGCGTGACGATTTCCGTGCACCAGTACCATCGCCAGCCATATGCCAGGCTATTTGCAGGCGCGGAGGAGATATTTGCGCGGTATGAGGGGCGTCCGCACTGGGGCAAGCTGCATACGCGAGGTGCGGCGGAGCTCTCGAAACTCTATCCGAAATGGGAAGAGTTTCAGGCAGTGCGGCGGCGGCTCGATCCTTCGGGCAAGCTCCTGAACAAACATCTGAAGCGGATTTTCGGGGAAGTGTAAGGCTTACGCCTTTTCGACGATGGCGACAGTCTGGCCTTCAGCGACGGCATCTTCCTCGACGACCAGAATTTCGATGAGCTTGCAGCGTGCCGGCGCGGCGACCGGAATTTCCATTTTCATCGATTCCAGAATGAGGATGGCATCGTCCTCTTCGAGCAGATCGCCGGGTTTCGCCTCGATCTTCCAGACCTTGCCGGCGATTTCACTTTTTATCTGAATAGCCACGCGCATATCCCGATGGTTGAGAGGCCCGAAGGCACAAGCCTTCTTAGAGCCGTTTCGATTTTCATGGAATCGCAAAACGGATCTAACTATTTATTTTGTCGCGGTTCCTGACGGAAAACCGCTGCACACTTTTCCTGGAACCGCTTTAGCCGGTTGCCAGCACAACGGATTTGACGAGAGCCCAGACGGTGGCTCCAGGTTCGAGCGCCAGCCGGTCGGCGGCGCGCGCGGTGATACGCGCGCGGAGAGTGAATCCGCCGTCGATGTGCAGCAGAACCTCGACCTGGGCAGGTCCGGCCGTCTGCAAGGCGACGATCTGGCCTTCGATCACATTCTGGATGCTGAGACCTTGCGGCGGCGCGGTCGCAATGGCGATGTCGCGGGCGTGGATGCGCAGTCTCACGGCGGAGCCGATGGCGATGTCCATCCGCGGCAGCGAGAGCGTCGCCGCGCCAATGGCCAGTTCCGTCAGGTGAAAGGCGTCGTCATGCCGTGTGACTGTTGCCTCGACGATCGTCGCGGTGCCGGCATCACGCTCGTCTTCTCCGAGAATCAGGTTTTGCACGTCGATACGGTTCAATACCTCGGCGACGTCGCCGGATGCCATGAGCGCACCGTCATGAAGGACCAGCACGCGATCGGCGAGGCGAACGATCTCGTCGATGTTGTGGCTGACATAGACGACCGGCAGATCGAGACGGCGGTGCAGCGCTTCGATGTAAGGCATGATTTCCCGGCGGCGGCGTGTGTCGAGGCTCG
>DASVNC010000056.1:0-3987 GCA_036384055.1 Parvibaculum sp. | reverse complement strand
CGCCGTCCTGTCCTTCGACGCCATCACGTCTCGCCTCTGAACACGCCACCCGCGCCCAGCGCGCAAGCCGCCTTGATACACAAACCGCGCCCGCCCGGCGCTTTCCCGCATAGGACCGGGCCCGCATAGGACCGGGCCCGCATAGGACCGGGCCCGCATAGGACCAGGAAAGGGCCCGGCATAAGGAAGCCGGCATCCGCCCAGGGACGCCGGCCCTTATGGATCAGCTTAGCTTATTCGCAGCCGCAGCGATATGAGCGGACGAACGATCCGGGCTCACATATTCGGGTAGTTGGGACCGCCGCCGCCTTCAGGAACCGTCCAGTTGATGTTCTGGGTCGGATCCTTGATGTCACAGGTTTTGCAATGAACACAATTCTGCGCATTGATCTGGAAGCGCGGATTGTTGCCTTCGGCGTCACGGACGACTTCGTAGACGCCGGCAGGGCAATAACGCTGCGCGGGCTCGGCGAAGGTCGGCAGGTTGTAGGCGATCGGGATGGCCGGATCCTTCAGCTTCAGATGGACCGGCTGGTCCTCCTCGTGATTGGTCGCCGAGATGAAGACGGAGGAGAGCTTGTCGAAAGAGACCTTGCCGTCGGGCTTCGGGTAGTCGATCGGCTTGCAGTCTGCCGCCTTCTTCAGGGACTCGAAATCCGCCTTCTTGTGCTTCAGTGTGAAGGGCAGGCCGATGCCGATATTGTTCATCCACATATCGACGAAGCTCAGGCCCATGCCGATGAGCGTGCCGAAGCGCGACAGGAAAGGCTTCACATTGCGGACGCGCTTCAGGTCTTTATAGACGGGGCTTCCGACATAGGCTTGCGCGTAAGCCGTCAGTTCATCCGCCTGACGGCCGGCCTTCACGGCATCGAAGGCCGCTTCCGCGCCCATCATGCCGGTCAGGATGGCGTTGTGGCTGCCCTTGATGCGCGGCACGTTGACGAAGCCCGCCGCACAACCGATGAGTGCGCCGCCCGGGAAGACGAGCTTCGGCACCGACTGGAAACCGCCTTCGGTGATGGCGCGCGCGCCATAGGCGATGCGTTTGCCGCCCTCGAAGGTATCGCGGATCGCCGGGTGCATCTTGAAGCGCTGGAACTCGTCGAAGGGCGAGAGGTAGGGGTTTTTGTAGTTGAGGTGAACGACGAAGCCGACCGAGACGAGGTTTTCGCCGAAGTGATAGAGGAACGAGCCGCCGCCGGTGCTGTCATTCAGCGGCCAGCCCAGCGTGTGCTGCACCTTGCCCTTGCGGTGCTTGGCCGGATCGATCTCCCAGACTTCCTTGAGGCCGATGCCGTATTTCTGCTGGTCGCGGCCTTCGTCGAGCTTGAACTTGCGCGTCAGTTCCTTGGTCAGCGAGCCGCGCGCGCCTTCGGCGAAGAGCGTGTACTTGGCGCGCAGTTCCATGCCGCGCGTATAGCTGTCCTTGTGGTGGCCGTCCTTTGCGACGCCCATGTCGCCGGTGGCGACGCCGCGCACGGAGCCGTCCTCATTATAGAGAACCTCGGCGCCCGCGAAGCCCGGATATATCTCGACGCCGAGCTCTTCGGCCCTGGTGGCGAGCCAGCGGCAGAGATTGGCGAGGCTGCCGATGTAATTGCCGTGATTGTTCATCAGCGGCGGGTAGAGAAACGCCGGAATGGAAAGGCTGCCGGCGGGCCCGAGCAGGATGAAGTGGTCGGAGGTGACAGGCGTGTCGAGGGGCGCGCCCTGCTCTTTCCAGTCGGGAATGAGCGCGTCGAGGCCGATGGGGTCGATAACCGCGCCCGAGAGAATATGCGCACCGACCTCGGAGCCCTTTTCGATCAGGCAAACCGAAACGTCGTGGCCCTCTTCCGCCGCCTTCTGGCGCAGACGGATCGCCGCCGCGAGGCCCGCAGGCCCGCCGCCGACGATCAGCACGTCATATTCCATGAATTCGCGTTCGGCTGTTTCTTCGCTCATTTATCTCTCTCCTCGCGCGGGCCTCTGCCGGTTCTTGCCGGGATCGCCGAAGCAATGCTTTCAACCAGTTGAGGCCACTTTATGGTGCCTTGCCCGGTTTTGGTCAACTTTGCGCGGAGCCGTGCTAGCTTTGCGCCAGCACCCTCAACAGAGCCCGATCCATGCCGCCTTCCGGTTCGCACTCCGACACCCTGACGCCTGAAGAGGCGGCGGCGCGGCTTGCCTTTCAGGTCGAGGCCGGTGTGACCGAAGCCCTGGCGGAGGAAGCGCAGAATCGCTATCAGCGCCCGGCGGCCCAGACCGCCGCGACGGCGGCAGTTCGTGATACACCGCCGGCCGAAAACTTCGGCGAGACGGCGCCGCGCGAGGGGCGGCGCGCACCGATCGCGCGCATGGAGGAACCGGCGCCCGCCGCCCTGCGGATGCAGGCGCCCTCGACCATTCCGCTGGAAGAAAAACAGGCGGCGCTGTCGGCCCGCTCCATCGCCGCCGATTGCCGGACGCTCGACGAGCTGCGCGAGGCGCTGGCAAACTTCGAAGGCTGCGCGCTGCGCTACACGGCCAAGAACCTCGTCTTCGCCGACGGCAATCCGAATGCGCGCATCATGCTGGTGGGCGAAGCGCCGGGGCGCGACGAAGACCTGCAGGGCCTGCCTTTCGTCGGACGTTCGGGGCAGTTGCTGGACCGGATGCTCGCCTCCATCGGCCTCGACCGGACGAGCGTCTATATCGCCAACACGCTGCCCTGGCGGCCGCCGGGCAACCGCACGCCGACGCCGGCCGAACAGGCGATCTGCATGCCCTTCATCGAGCGGCAGATCGAGCTGTCGGCGGCCGAAGTGCTGGTGCTGGTCGGCGGCGTCTCGGCCAAGCAATTGCTCGCAACCGACACGGGCATCATGAAGCTCCGGGGCCGCTGGGGCACCTACCGGGCGGGCGGGCGCGAGCTTCCGGCCCTGCCGATCTTCCACCCCGCCTATCTGCTCCGGCAGCCCGCCCAGAAGCGGCTCGCCTGGCGCGACCTTCTTTCGCTCAAGGCGCATATTGACGGGATGCCGCCTCGAAACTAGGCAACCTTCGCACCTGCACAAGATTCAACCCATGCGTGCTTGGCAGCCCCTCCTTCGTAGTTAAGATGCTCGCCATGACGCAGGGGGTATCCCAAAATAAGACGGCTCCGCTGGGGAGCAGGGCCGGGATGGTCCGGTTGTGCTGCCGCTCGATGCTGGCAGCCGCCGCGCTGATGCTTGCCGTCCATTTTGCCCCGACTCCCGCCGCCGCCGAAGAGACGCCGCTGCCCGCCCAGGCCAAAATCTGGAGCCCGGAAGTCCTGAGCGGCGCCGACCGCGAACGCTATCTGAAAATCTTCGCCGCCGAGAAGCGGGCCGACTGGAAGCGCGCCGACAAGATCATCGCCGAGCTCAGCGACCGCCGGCTGATGGCCTATGTGCTGGCGGAGCGTTACCTCAACCCGCGTTACAAGGCGAAATATGCCGAGCTTCGGGCATGGATGGCGCAGTATTCCGGCGTTCCGGGGGCCGACAAGGTTTACAAGCTGGCGCTGAAGAAGCGTCCGCATGGCGCCGCCGCGCCGGAGCATCCCGCCGTTCAGCATTTCCGCCAGCCGTCGTCGCATACGGCCTATGCGGTGGATGACGGCGACGAACCCGCGGCCTCGCCGCGCTTTGCCAAGATCGACGCCCATGTGCGCGAACTGGTGCGCGACGCCAAGGCGATCGACGCGCTCAACTATCTCTCGGCGGTATCGACCCGGCAGACGCTGACCGATGTCGAATTCGACCGGATTCGCGAACGCATCGCCTGCTCCTTCTTCATCGAGAACGACAACCAGCACGCCTACGACATCGCCAGCGACATTGCGCGCTCGCATGGCCGGCAGGTGCCGCTTGCCGACTGGTATGCCGGCCTCGCCGCCTGGCGCATGGAGCGCTACGACGACGCGGCCGAGCATTTCGAGCGACTCGCGCGCTCGGAAACGGCGTCGGACTGGTCGAAGGCGGCCGGCGGCTTCTGGGCGGC
>DASVNC010000055.1:0-1841 GCA_036384055.1 Parvibaculum sp. | reverse complement strand
GCGCGACAGCGAACTTCCAACTGGTGAAGACATATGAGTCGGGCGGCGCGAACTATGTGCGAATGATCGCCAAGCCGGTTGCAGGCACCGTGCGCGTCGCCGTCGGCGGCGTCGAAAAGATAGCGGGCGCGGATTTCTCGCTCGACGCGGCGACGGGGCTGGTGACTTTCACGCCGGGCGCGATCCCCGGCGCGGGTGCGGCCGTGAGCGCAGGCTTTGAATTCGATGTGCCCGCGCGCTTCGACACGGATTTTCTGGAAATCAACCTCGGCGCCTTCGAGGCGGGGTCGATCCCGGCCATTCCGGTTGTCGAGGTGAGGATCTGACATGAAATCCATTTCTTCCGATCTTCAAGCCCATCTCGACACTGGCGCGACGACGCTTTGCCATTGTTGGAAGCTCGTGCGCAATGACGGCGTGGTGATGGGCTTTACCGATCACGACCGCGATCTCGTCTTCGGCGGCGTGACCTGGGAGGCGGCAGCGGGCTTCACGGCGAGCGCGCTCGAAAGTTCGTCCGGGCTTGCCGTCGACAACCTCGACATCCTGGGCGCGCTCGTCTCCGAACGGCTGAGCGAGAGCGATCTGTCGGCGGGCCTCTTCGACGACGCGGACATCGAGATATGGCGCGTCAACTGGACCGCGACGGAGCAGCGCGTGCTGCTGCGCAAGGGAAACCTCGGCGAGGTCTCGCGCGGCACCGGCGGCTTCACCGCCGAACTGCGTGGCCTCGCACACCGGTTGAACCAGCCGGTCGGGCGGCTCTATCAATATGCCTGCGACGCCGATCTCGGCGATGCCGCCTGCGGGCTCGATCTCGCCGATGCGGCGCTGAAGGGCGCAGGCATCGTCGTGGCAGTGGAAGGCAACCGCATTCTGACCGCGAGCGGTCTCGATGCTTTCGCCGAAGGCTGGTTCGAGCGCGGACGGCTCCGCTTCACCAGCGGTGCCAATGCGGGCGCGGCGCTGGAAGTGAAGCTGCACGCGAAGACGCCGGCGGGCGCGGCCATCGAACTCTGGCAGGCGATGCCGCGCGACATCGCGGCCGGCGACAGCTTCGAAATTACGGCGGGTTGCGACAAGCAGCTTCAGACCTGCCGCGCGAAATTTTCCAATGCGCTCAACTTCAGGGGTTTCCCGTACATGCCGGGGAACGATTTCGTCGTCGCGCAAGCGCAAGCCGGAGGAACGAATGACGGCTCCAGCCGAAGCTGACTTCAGCGGCGCGATCGTCGCGGCGGCGCGGGCCTGGCTCGGCACGCCCTATCGCCATCAGGCGAGCTGCCGCGGCGCGGGCGCCGACTGCCTCGGTCTCGTGCGCGGCGTCTGGCGCGAGACATATGGACGCGAACCGGAAACCCCGCCGCCTTACACGCCCGATTGGGCGGAAGCGCCGGGCGCGCCCGAGGAAACGATGGCGGAGGCGGCGCGGCGGCATCTCGTCGAGATCGCGCCCGGCGATGCGCAGGCGGGCGATGTCGTGCTTTTCCGCATGCGTCCGCGAGGACCGGCAAAACACGCCGCGATCCTCGCCGCGCCGGACCGCATGATCCACGCCTATTCCGGCCGCGCCGTCGTCGAAACGGCGCTGACGCCCTGGTGGCGCGCGAAACTTGTCTATGCGTTCCGGTTTCCGGACGTCGCAACAACCGGCACCTCCCCTTAAAGGCGGAGGCCGATCAGCAAAGCTGATCGGGCGGGGGGTCTTCTTCGAAGACTCTTCTTACTTTCGCATCCCCCACCCAACCCTCCCCCTCAAGGGGGGGGGCTATAGAGACGACGGGACAACAATCAGACATGGCAACTGTACTTCTCTCGGCTGTCGGCAGCGCCGTCGGCGG
>DASVNC010000054.1:0-2732 GCA_036384055.1 Parvibaculum sp. | reverse complement strand
GGCGCAGCAGCTCATCGGCTACACGGTCCATCGGCCGAATCTCGGCCAGTACGAGTGCTCAGACCCGCAACGTCTTCTGACCAGGTCGTGGAAGGAGAATGAGTTCAACGCCCATGACTTCCTCACGCCGGAACAAGTGCGGCTCGCCCAGACTTATGCCGCATGAGGAAAAAGGAAAGCGGGGAACTTTCGGGCGCCGCCGAGGTTCCCCGACATTTAAGTGAGGCGTCCTGCAATCTCCATCTTGCACTGCTTCATCTGGCGGCGGTGGAAGAAGAAGTTGGGCAGAAGAGCCTTGCGCTCATCCGCCGGCTGGTCGCCGTTGCAATCGATCAGGTAGGCGCCTTGCGACGAAACAAAGTTCGCTGAGCTGCTGTCATTTTGTCGCGCAACCAATGTCTGATGCGGTGGGTGGAGGAAAACAAGTATCGTTGGCCTAGCCCACCGCCTCAGGCGCTTCTCTCGCTATACAGGATTATTGGTATCCCCAAGGGGAGTCGAACCCCTGTTTTCGCCGTGAGAGGGCGACGTCCTGGGCCACTAGACGATGGGGACATGGCCTGCCGGGCGCTCCGTATAGGACGGTTACCCCGCACGATCAAGAGCTCAGTGGAAAGCCGCCGAACGCCGCCAAACAGGCGTCACGGCTGCGCTTTTTCAGGCCCGCCCCGGCGCGCGAAATGCCTAGGGCACACGCCCTAAAGTCGCACCGGCGCAGTGCGGCAAACGAGCGCAGATTCGGAATAAGTATATTAATTCTAAGTTCCAGAATGGAAATTTGTTATTTTAATCAATGGCCTATAGCGAAATTCGTTGCCATCCGATCAGATAGAAAATTACTGCATTGCAGCATTTTTTGCTTTGACATTTTGTCACGATGGATCGATAAAAGACCTACGAAAGCTGATCGATCTCCTCCCCGATCTCAGGCTTTCAGCAGTTGCCGCCTGTGCCATCCTCCCTCCTCCCCAAGGCACAGGCGGCACCCTCCTCTCCCAGAACACTGACCGGAAGACAGAAGGCCGCTCGCGCCTCTTTATTTGACCGTCAGACGACGCCCCGCAAAGCGAGCGGACGAAACCGCCGCGCCGGGCCCTGGCCGAACCGCAGCCAAATACCAAAGCCGGCGCGCCCCGTCCGGCCCGACGGCGTCACAATCACGGCGACGAGCCCGGTTTCATGCGCACCGGCGAGATCGGCGGCGGACGGGCGCAGAGGCCCGAAGGGATGGGAATGGAAATAGCCGATCAGCCGCTCCCGGCCGCCCGCGTCGCGCAGCTGCCGCTGCACGGCGATCAATGCGGCGGGATCGATCTCGAAGCGCCGCCGCCGCACCGCAGCGGGGACAACATTGGCCGCATGAACCGCGCGCGTCAGACGCACGCATCCGCCGCGCTCGGCGCCGATCAGAATACCGCAGCACTCATGGGGGAATGAGACACTCGCTGCCTCGGCCATGTCGAGAAAGACGCCGTCCGCCGCCTCGAATGAAGAGATGCCGCCTATTGCAACGCTCCGCTTTGGGCAAGGTCCGTCAAAGGCCTGAGGCGGATACGTCCAAGCTCGACGCCGGTCTTGGCGCTGACGATGATGATTTCCTCGCCGCCGTTTCCGCCCGCTTTGTCGCTGCCGACATGAATGGCGAGCCTCTCGTCGGTCATCGTCACCGACCGGACTTTCTGACCCGGCTCGACATGAACGTCGCTGACGCCGAAGCGCCCGCCGAAGCCGACCGCCGAGGACGCCGCTTCAGGATGCGAGGCCCGCCGGACGATGGTCGCAACCACCACCGCAAAGCCCAGCACGAGGAGAAGCCCCATCGTCACCACGACCACCTTCAGCAGCCGCGTATTTGGCGGAGGCGCCATTTCCATCGGCGGCCCCATTTCCTTCGGCGATGACGTGGCTGTATCTTCCGGCATGATGTCCTCGCAAGAAAAAGAACCGGGCGGCCAGCGCCACACCGTAATCGTGCCGCCGGAAGCTGCCGGGGCGCGTCTGGACAAGTATCTCACCGAAGCGCTTGCCGACAAGGAGGAAGCGCTCTCCCGGGCCCGCCTGCAGGCGCTGATCGGCGAAGGCCGCGTCTCCCATCGGGTCAACGGCGCCGCGCAGCCCCTGATGGACGCCTCCTACCGTGTGAAGACGGGCGAGCGATTTGTCGTTCATATCCCCGCCCCGCTGCCCGCCAGGCCGCAAGCGCAGGAGATTCCGCTCGACATTGTCTATGAGGACAAAGACCTCATCGTCGTCATGAAGCCCGCGGGCCTCGTCGTCCACCCGGCCGCCGGCAATCACGACATGACGCTGGTGAACGCCCTTATCGCCCATTGCGGATCGAGCCTGTCGGGCATCGGCGGCGAGAAGCGGCCGGGCATCGTCCATCGCCTCGACAAGGACACCTCGGGCCTCATGGTGGTGGCGAAAACCGACCGCGCGCATCAGGGCCTGTCGGCCCAGTTCGCCGCGCATGGCCGCGACGGCAAGCTGACGCGCGCCTACACCGCCCTCCTCTGGGGCATGCCGAAATCGCCGCGCGGCACCATCGAGGCGAACCTTGCCCGCTCGACGCACAGCCGCACCAAGATGGCGGTGGTGAAAACCGCCGGCCGCGAAGCGATCACCCATTACGAGGTGGAAGACAGCTATGGCGAACCGCCCGTCGTTTCGCTCGTCGAATGCCGCCTCGAAACCGGCCGCACCCATCAGATCCGTGTCCACATGATGTCGAT
>DASVNC010000053.1:0-4255 GCA_036384055.1 Parvibaculum sp. | reverse complement strand
GCGCCCTCCGACCGCGCCGGCCGCACCCGCACGCGCGCGTCGAGCGCGATAACGCCGCTTTGGTCGGCCCAGAGCGGGTTGATGTCGAGCTCGCAGACCTCGGGCAGATCCGCCGCCAGATCCCCGAGCGCCATCAGCGTTCCCGCTATCGCGGTGAAATCCGCCGCGGGCCGGTCACGATACCCCTCAAGCATTTTCGATATGCGCGTCTGCCGGATCAAATCCTCGGCCAGCACGCGGTTCAATGGCGGCAGCGCCATCGCCTTGTCGCGGATGACCTCGACGGCTGTGCCGCCTTGCCCGAACAGGATCACCGGACCGAAGGTCGGATCGTCGACGATGCCGAGAATAAGCTCGAAGGCGCTCGGCCTGCTCACCATGCGCTGAACGGTAAAGCCGTCGATACGGGCCTTGGGCGCTGTCTTGGCCACCCTCGCCAGCATTGCGTCTGCCGCTATGCAGACGGCATCGGCGTTTTCGAGACCGAGCACAACGCCGCCGACATCCGTTTTGTGGGTGATGTCGCGCGAGAAAATCTTGAGCGCGATCGGAAAACCAAGCTCGTCTGCGACGCGAACCGCCTCCTCGACACTCCGCACGATCCGCGTCTCGACAATCGGAAATCCATATGCGGCAACGAGCTCCTTCGCCTCGGCCTCATTCAGCCACTCACGGCCCTCGGACAGCACGATGTCGACAATCGTCCGCGCCTTGACGAGATCGCGCTCGGGCCATGACGGTCCCGCCGGCGGAATTTCCATCAGCAGCCGTTGCCGCTTCTGGTAGCGGCTTTGCAGCATGAAGGCATGTATGCCCTGATCCGGCGTGTCGTATGTCGGCACCTTCGCATCGAGGAAAACCTGCCGCGCGTCCCGCGCGCCCCGGTCGCCGAGCCAGCTTGTGAAAATCGGCTTCGAGGTTTTTGCCGCCACTTCAACCACCGCGCGCGCCGCCGCCACATTATCGACGACAGCGGTCGGACAGTTCATGACGAAGATCGCATCGGTATCGGGATCGCCGACAAGCGCCTCGATGGCGGCGGCATAGCGTTCCGCCGGCGCATCGCCGATGATGTCGATCGGATTTCCGTGGCTCCAGGTGCGTGGCAGCACCGCATCCAGAGCCGCCATCGTCCGGGGCGAGAGTTCGGCCATATGCCCGCCCTCGTCGAGCAGAAAATCGGTCGCGAGCACGCCAAGCCCGCCGCCATTGGTGAGGATACTGAGCCTGTCGCCGGCAAGGGGTTTGCGCTCGGGCCGCGTCGACAAGGTCTCGACGGCATCGAAGAGGTCTTCAATACCATTCACGCGCAACATGCCCGCGCGATGGAACGCCGCTTCATAGACGGCGTCCGACCCTGCAAGCGCGCCCGTATGCGAAGCGGCGGCCTTGGCCGCCGCTTCGTGGCGTCCCGCCTTGATGACCAGGACGGGCTTCAGGCGCGCCGCCTGCCGTCCCGCCGACATGAACTTCCGCGCTTCGTCGATCTGTTCGACATAAAGAAGAATACTGCGCGTGCCGGGGTCTTGCGCCAGATAGTCCAGCGTGTCGCCGAAATCGACGTCCGACATCCCGCCGAGCGAAATGACATGCGAAAAACCGATGCCGCGCGTTGTCGCCCAGTCGAGCATCGCCGTGACGACGGCGCCCGATTGCGAAACGAAAGCGATGTCGCCCTTGAGCGGCGTCAGATGCGCGAAGGAAGCATTGAGCCCGACCCCCGGCACCATGATGCCGAGACAGTTCGGCCCGACAATGCGCATCAACGTCGGCCGCGCCGCTTCGAGCATGCGGGCCTGAAGCGCGCGCCCCTCCGCGCCGAGCTCGCCGAAGCCCGCCGTGATGACCACCGCCGCGCGCGTGCCGTGACGCCCCAGCTCGCCGACGAGTTCCGGCACGCTGTCGGGCGGCGTCGCGATGATGGCGAGATCCGGCACTTCCGCATGGCTCGCCACGTCGCGCGCCGCTTCGAGCGGACCGAATGAACCGCCATGCGGATTGACCACGGAAACCGTGCCTTTGAAGCCCGCTCCGGTGAGGTTTTGCAGGAGCACATGCCCGACGCTCTTCTCGCGCAAACTCGCGCCGATCAAGGTGACCGAACGGGGCGCGAACATCTTGTCGAGATTGCGGATCGTCATGAGGCGCGTCCTGTCGGAGGGTGCTGGCGCGGCGGCGGCGCGAGCCATAGACTAGAAAGGAACCAGAACGGATGCACCCTCCGTTTCGACGCAGGCGGAGTAGGTTTGTTAACCTCTCCTTAGCGCGCCCTTAACCCCGCAAACTCTATGTTTTCCCATTGGATTGAGATGGGGGCGAGTGGCGCTATGTCGCTCTTCTTTCGAGCACGAACCGGGAAAAATCCGAGCGATCCCGAGACGCAAGCGCGCCTCCGGGAGCGTGCTGCACCCATGTCCGCTTCGCCGTTTCGCACGGGCCGCCTCTCGCGCGACTTCGCGACGAAGTTTCTTCTTCTCAGCCTGCTCCTCATGCTGGCGCAGCTCGCCCTCGAATATCAGAACGTGAAGCGGCTGCTGCTCGATCAGGTTGAGCAGCGCTCGGCGGCGGTCGCGGACAGCTTCAGCATGGGCAGCGAAATGGACCCGCGCTTTTCCCTGAAGGACGCCGAGCAGCACGCATCCTGGGAGGTCCGGCATGTTCCCGAACTTCTCGGTGTCTACTTCGTCGATCCCGACGCCCGCGTTGTCGCCCGCGCCGAGCGCGGCAACGGCAGCGACGAAGCGGCAATCCTGGCCGACCCCTCGATCCGCGCGGCGCTCGCCCGCAGCTTCGATGAAGATTCGTCTTATGGCGTCGACATGACCGACCGCGACCGCCCCGTCTGGGCCTATGTCGCGCCGCTTCCGGATAACGGTGTCGCCACGCTGGTCGTGATCGATCTCGGCCATATCCGCGCCGAAATCGAGAAAACGCTGGTCTGGTCGATGGCCCGGCGTATCTGCATGTCTCTCATTCTTCTCACCATGATCTTTGTGCTCATGCGCGGCTGGGTTCTGGCGCCCATCGCGCGGCTCTCGCATGCAATCGCAAGCGCCAATCGAAGCGGGCGTTTCGAAGCGCCTGGCCGAATGCCGGAAAATGAGATCGGCGAGCTCTCGCAGCTTTTCGGCGATGTTTTCGGCAACCTCGAAAAAAGCGTTGTCGAGAACAGACAGCTCGCGCAGGTCGCAAACGGCACCCATGCCGGCGTCCTGATCGCCGACGGCAAGGGCCGCATCGTCTGGGCCAATGCCGGCTTCACGCACATGACCGGTTACGAGCGCGGCGATGTCGAAGGCCGGACATCCGAGGAAATCCTGCGCGGCCGGCCGCACCCCATCGGAGCCGTCCACATTCTGGGGCAAAGTCTCCGCTTCGGCCTCGGCTGCAACGTCGAGACGCTGAACCATACACACGACGGGCGCCCCTTTTGGAGCGCCATCGAAGTTCGCCCCATTCAGAACGATGACGGCGAGATCGAGACTTTCATCGTCGTGGAAACCGACATCACCCATGTGAAAGACGCCGAGAAGGCGCTGAAGAAAAGCCAGCGCCAGCTTCAGGAGCATATTTCCGAGCTGCAAAAGACGCAGGCTGAGCTGGAAGAGGAACGCGCCAAACTCGACCGCGCCGCCATCGACCTCGCGGCCGCCAAGGAAGCGGCGGAGCGCGCCAACCGCGCCAAGTCGGAATTCCTGGCCACCATGAGCCACGAAATCCGCACGCCGATGAACGGCGTCATCGGCCTCGCCGAAATCCTGCTCGATGACGGCCTGACATCCGAGCAGCAGAGCCGCGTCGCGATGATAAAGCAGTCCGGCGAAAATCTGCTGACCATCCTGAACGACATTCTTGACCTGTCGAAGCTCGAAGCCGGACGCCTCGAGCTGGAACAGACCGTCCAGTCGCCGCGCGCGCTCGCCGCCTCGGTCATCGATCTGATGAGCGCCAAGGCGGCGGAAAAAAACCTCGCGCTCCATTGCATCGTCGCCGACGACGTGCCGCAGGAAGTCGTCTGCGATCCGACACGTCTGCGGCAGATCCTTTTCAATCTCGTCGGCAACGCGATCAAATTCACAAGCGAAGGTTCCGTCGAGCTTGCGGTCACGGCCGCCCACGGCGCGACCGCAAGCGATTTGATCTTCACCGTCCGCGACACAGGGATAGGCATCCCCGAAAAAGCCATTCCCCGTCTCTTCAACCGCTTCACTCAAGCGACGACGGCGACCGCAAGCACCTATGGCGGCACGGGCCT
>DASVNC010000052.1:0-2103 GCA_036384055.1 Parvibaculum sp. | reverse complement strand
GTGAGATGCAGGTTCCGCGTCGCGGCATCACTGGCGGAGACAACGACCGGCGCGCGGCAGGACAGCGCCGCCTGATCGACGGTGACGCCGCAAACCGCCAGCGGCACGCCGAGCGACCAGTTGCCAGCCCCGATGAGCGCGTTGAAGGCATCCATGCGATAGACGGTGCGGCGCAGAAGCGCGTTCGGATGCGTCGCCAGCCAGTTCCGGCGTTCGCCCACATAAGCGGTGATCCAGGTCTTCTCGCCGGCCTTGGCGGGCGTGCCGTGTTTCGCCGTCGTCTGGTCGCGCAGCGCGCTCCATGAGCCGTGGATCAGGCTGTCATAGATGACTGCGGTCGAAAGCGCCGACGCGAAGCCGAGTACGCCCGCCGTCTTCGCCGCGGGGGTCCAGTAAACGCGGTCGAAAAATCCGTCCTGCGCATCCTGCATCGCCGGGTCGCCGCCCGCTTCCTTCAGCAACTCGCGGAAGGCGGCGTCGCGGTCGAGCGCGAGGTCGATGGCGGCGAGGCGCGGCAGGTATGGCTTCAGCGCGCGGGCGCAAGCCGCGCCCGGCATGTCGCAATAGGCCTTGATGAGCAGATAAAGATTGCCGCTGCCCAGCGTCGTCTGCGAACGGCCATAGGTGAGGTGCCCCGGATCGCCGGAAAGCAGCGTCACGCGGGCATAGTCACCGAGCGTCCTGCCGGTCTCGAAGACGTTGACGATGGCCTGCGCCGCCGCCTTTTGAAGATCGGACAGCATATGCCCCCCTTTTGGATCGCGACCCTGCCCGCATCCTATCCGAGTACGGACAGATGGGGATTACTGCGGGAGCGATTTTTCGGCGTCGTCGAGCCGGGCAAGCGCGGCGCGGTCGCCGGCGAAGACCTTGCGGGCGCGGGCAAGCGCCGCCCTGGCCTCGGCCGGCTTGCCGAGCACGCCATAGGAGCGGATAAGCCGCAGCCAGCCTTCGATGTCGTTGGGGCTCGCATCCAGCCGGGCGGCGAGCTTGCCCACCATGCCTTCGATCATCTGCGTCCGCGCTTCGGGCGCCATCCCGGCGGCGGCGCCAGCCTGGTCCGGCGTCGGACCGGGCGCGTCGGCATTCGACAGAGCGGCGAGTTCCGCTTCGACGCTGGCGCGCCAGGGCGCGTCCTTCGGCGCCGTGGCGAGGAGCGCCTTCCAGCGTTTGGCGGCGGCGTCTTTCTTCCCGTCCTCGGCATCGGCCAGACCGAGGTAGAACTGCGATCGCGGTTCATGCGCATCGAGCGCCTCGGCCCTGGTAAAATCCGCCTTCGCGTCCGGCGCGACCATGCCGTTCGCCGCCATGACTTCCGCCTCGCCGCGGGCGGCAAAGCGCATCGCCGTTTCGCCGCCCAGCGCGATGGCGCGGCTCCAGGCATCCGCCGCGTCGCCATAGCGGCTCTGCCGCATATAAGCCGGCGCAAGCACTTCCCAGCCGCGTAGATCGCGCGGGTCGTCCTTCAGATGCTGCTCGACCTTCAGCACCAGCGCGTCGATCGGCAGCTGATCGACCGGCTTGGCGATGCGCGCGGCGAAGGGAACATCCGGCAATTGCGGCGAACCGAGGGTGACGTAAAGCACGAGCGAAAATATCGGCAGCGCGACCGCTATGACGGCGATGGCAAGCCGGCGCGAGCCGGGCGCGGCAGACGGCGCGATGTTTTCGCGCTCGGCCGCATCGGCCGCCGCGAGAAGACGGCGCGATATTTCGATGCGGGCGGCCTCGGCCTCCGTCTCGCCGATCAGGCCGCGTTCAAGATCGCGCGTCAGTTCGGAGAGCTGATCGCGATAAAGCGCGACTTCGCCGCCGCCGTCCCTTGTCCCGCGGGCGGCCTTGAGCGGGCGCAGCAGGGCCCATATCACCGCGCCGGTAACGGCGGCGAAAATGAGCCAGAGCAGCAATCCGGAAAAGAGCACGGGCAATTGGCGACGATCCTTTTGGGGCCTCCTGTATAGAGACTCGGACGCCGGGCGGGAAGCGGCGCAGGGCCGCAGGCTAGAGCCGTTTCGATTTTCATGAAATCGCGAAACGGCTCTAGCTATTTATATTGTCGCGGTTCCTGACGGAAAACCGCTGCACACTTTTCCTGGAACCGCT
>DASVNC010000051.1:0-6185 GCA_036384055.1 Parvibaculum sp. | reverse complement strand
CGCCGACCACTTCGAGCGGCGCGACCGGAACGCCATCGGCAAAGCGCATCTTGTGCTCCTTGCCCTGACGCCAGATGCGCAGCTCAAGCCAGTCTGAAAGGGCGTTGACGACGGAGACGCCGACGCCATGCAGGCCGCCCGAGACCTTGTAGGAGTTCTGGTCGAACTTACCGCCGGCATGAAGCTGGGTCATGATGACCTCGGCGGCCGAAACGCCTTCGCCCTTGTGAATGTCGGTCGGGATGCCGCGGCCGTTGTCGCTGACCGTCACGGAGCCGTCGGGATTGAGGCGCACCCATGCGGTGTCGCAGTAGCCCGCAAGCGCCTCGTCGATGGCGTTATCGACGACTTCGTAGACCATGTGGTGCAGGCCCGAGCCGTCGTCGGTGTCGCCGATATACATGCCGGGTCGTTTACGGACCGCGTCGAGGCCCTTCAGGACCTTGATCGATTCCGCGCCATATTCTTCTTCCGGTTTCTCGGCAGGAGTGGACATGTACTTTTCCCGTTATCTCTTTTCGTCTCTCGCGGCGCTCGAAGCTCAGACGATTTCGGCGGCGGAGCTGATGATCTTGCCCGCAACGCCGTAAGCCAGCGCCTCCTCGGCATTCATCCAATGATCGCGATGGGTGTCGGCGACGATCTTTTCGTAGGTCTGACCGGTTGCCGCGGCGAAAATCCGGTTGAGGCGCTCGCGCATCTTCAGAACTTCGCGCGCCTGAATGTCGATCTCGGTGGCCGAACCGCCGACGCCGCCGCGCGGTTCGTGCAGCAGGAAGCGCGTATTCGGCAGGCAATAACGATCCTGCTTTTCCGCCGTCACATAGATCAGCGCGCCGGCGCTGGCGACCCAGCCGGTACCGAGAACACGAATGCGCGGCTTCACGAATTTGGCGACGTCATGGATCATGTCACCGCTCTCGACGTGACCGCCGGGTGAGGAAATGATTAAAGTGATCGGATCTTCGCTTTCGGCCGACATGGCGAGCAGGCGCTCGGAGACGCTGCGCGCCTGACGGTCGTTGATCTCGCCGGTGATCAGGATCGTGCGCGATTTGAAGAGGCTCGCCTCGACCATCGGATTGAAATCGATCTTCGGCAGGGCGGGGGCTTCACCGTCGTTCATCATTTTTATTTTTTTCCTCATGCAATTTGCAGCAATGCGCCGCGCGCGACGCGAAATGTCTGGGCACGGGATCCGAGCGCTTCGAAAAGCGAGGGGTCCGTGCCCGTCATGAAAGCCTGAAGGTTCAGGCCGATGATTTCGTCGAAGAGCGCGCGGCGGCGCTCTTCATCGAGATGGGCGGCAATCTCGTCAAGCAGGAGCAGCGGCGGCCGGCCTTGCGCCGAGAGAAGCCGGGCATTGGCAAGCACGATGCCGATGAGAAGCGCCTTCTGCTCGCCGGTCGAGCAGAGACGGGCCTCGCGGTCTTTCGCGAGGTGGCGGACGAGAAGATCGGAGCGATGCGGTCCTTCAAGTGTGCGGCCGGCGCCGGCGTCGCGCGCGCGCATGTCGGCGAGGCGCATGCGGAAACGGTCCTCGACATCGACAGCCGGCGTCGTCGCCAGTTCCGCTTCGAGCGTGCCCTCAATGGCGATGCCGGCGCGGGGAAAGTGCGCTTCGCTCGCCGCCTCGATCGCGCCGCGCAGACGCGCCAGCGTCTCGACGCGGGCGGCGGCGACTGCAACGCCGTGTTCGGCCAGCTGCTCTTCCAGGCCGCCGAGCCAGCTCGCATCCATCATTTGCTCGGCGAGCAGGCGGTTGCGTTCCCGCAGCGCGCGCTCATAGGCATTGACGCGGGTGCCGTGCGAGGGATCGAAACCCATCACCAGGCGGTCAAGAAAACGGCGGCGCTCGGAAGCGCCCTCGAGAAAGAGGCGGTCCATCGCCGGCGTCAACCAGACGATGCGGATATGCTGGGCGAGAGCGCCGGCACCCGATGCGGGCGCGCCGTCGATACGGACTGCGCGCGAGCGCGGCGCGGCGCCTGTCCGCTCATCGAGTTCCGGTTCGAGCCCGGTGCCGATGCGCATGGAGCCGTCGGCGGTCTCAAGCGTGGCCGCGACCGCCCAACCGCCCGCGCCGCCTTCGCGCGCGATTTCGAGATAGGCCGAGCCGCGCAAACCCCGGCCCGGCGAGAGCAGCGAAACGGCTTCCAGGAGGTTCGTCTTGCCGGCGCCGTTTTCGCCGGTCAGCACGACGGGACGGCCGTCGAGCAGCAATTCGGCCCGGGCATAGGAGCGGAAGTCGGTGACGACCAGACGCGAGAGGCTCGCGCGCGGGCGCTCACGCCCGGCTGTCGCCGAAACCCCGGTCTCCGCGCCCATCGCAAGCATCGTTCGCGCCAATTGACTGTACGTTCTTTCTGGCCTTTCGGCCCTTTGGCCTTCTGGCCTTCTGGCCTTTCGGCCTTACACGCGCATCGGCATCAGCACATAGATCGCCTTGTCGTCGTCGCTGTCGCGGACGAGCGTCGGCGAACCGGAATCGGCCAGCGCGAAAGTGGCCTCCGCGCCATCGAGCTGGCCGGTGATGTCGAGCAGATAACGCGCATTGAAGCCGATCTCGATCGGCGGATAGGCGTAGGCGACCGAAAGTTCTTCGGTGGCGCTGCCGCTGTCGGGGTTGGTCACTGAAAGCGTCAGCTTGCCTTCGTCGAGATTGAGTTTCACGGCGCGCGACTTTTCGGTCGAAATCGTCGAGACGCGATCGACCGCTTCGGCAAAGCGCTTGCCGTCGACCTGCATGATCTTGTCGTTGTCGGCCGGAATGACGCGGCCGTAATCGGGGAAGGTGCCGTCGATCAGTTTCGAGGTCAGCACGAGGCCGCCGAATTCAAAGCGGATCTTGGTTTCCGAAACACCGATCGAGATCGCACCGGCTTCGCCTTCAAGGAGCTTCTGCAGCTCGAGCACGGTTTTACGGGGCACGATGACGCCCGGCATGCCGGCAGCGCCCTTGGGCAAATCGTGGTCGACCTGGGCGAGACGGTGTCCGTCGGTCGCCACGGCGCGCAGCGCCTTCACCTTGCCGCTTTCAGCCGCGTGAAGGTAGATGCCGTTCAGGTAATAGCGCGTCTCCTCGGTCGAGATCGCAAAGCGGGTCTTGTCGATGAGGCGGCGCATGGCCTCGGCCGGAAGTTCGAAATGATGCGGGAGCTGGCCTGCCGACATAGCCGGGAAGTCTTCCTGCGGAAGGGCCTGAAGGGCGAAACGCGAACGGCCCGCCGTCAGTTGCAGCCTGCCCTCGTCGGCGCCGGTCGAGAGTTCGACCTGGGCGCCCTCGGGGAGCTTGCGGACGATGTCGTAAAGCGTGTGGGCGGGCGCCGTGGTGCCGCCGGGCTGGGCCACATCGGCGTCGATGGCCTCGACCACCTCGATGTCGAGATCGGTCGCGGTCAGGCTCAGCTGCCCGTCCTTGGCGCGGATCAGGACGTTCGAGAGGATCGGGATCGTGTTGCGGCGTTCGACGACCGACTGCACGTGGTTGAGAGACTTGAGCAGCGCGCCCCGTTCGATCGTGATCTTCATGGTCTCTCTTCGGTCCCCCGTTTGGGCGCTTCAGCGTTTTGCCAGGCCGCCAATTGGAAACTCTGCTGCCCCGCGGGCATCCCGACATCGGCCTGGTCCTGGAGGGCGGCGCGCGCTCCGGGCCAGGGATGGCCCGCGCCCGGTCCTCTTCGAACCCGCAAACATGGGGATCGGAAGACGGTCCGGCAGGGCCTTTTTGGCCTTGTCCGAAGCCGCCCCGGCGACTGCCGGATTTCCGCAGAAAATCGCTTGTGGGAGTATAGCAGATCGGCCGCGCGTTGCACGTTTTTCAACGCTCCGGAAGCGGTTCCCGGGCGGGGATAAAGGCCTGATTCGGAAGGGGTTTAGCGGCCCTTCCGGCGGGGCGGCAGGGGCGGCCCGTCAGTTCGAGCCGCCACCGCCCTCAAGCATGCGCCGGAGGAGGTCGACATCCTCTTCCATGCCCTGGTCGGCCTGGCAAAGTTCATCGATCTTGCGCACCGCATGGATGACCGTCGTGTGGTCGCGGCCGCCGAACTTGCGGCCGATCTCGGGCAGCGAACGGGTAGTGAGCTGCTTCGACAGATACATCGCCACCTGGCGCGGGCGCGCGACAGCGCGGGCGCGGCGCGCCGACAGCATGTCGGCGAGGCGGACGTTGTAATACTCCGCGACGCGGCGCTGGATTTCCTCGATCGTCACCTTGCGGTCGTTGCAGCGCAGGAGATCGCGCAGAACGTCCTGGCTCATCTCAAGCGTGATCGGACGGCCGACCAGAGAGGCGTAGGCGACGACGCGCTTCAGCGCCCCTTCGAGTTCGCGCACGTTCGAGACGATGCGGTGAGCGAGGAATTCGAGAACGCCGGCCGGCATGACGATCGGACCGTTGCGGCCCAGCATCTCCTCGGCTTTCGCCTGAAGAATGCCTAGACGCAATTCATAGTCAGTCGGATGAATGTCGGCGGCGAGGCCCCAGCCGAGGCGCGAACGGATACGCTCCTCGATGCCTTCGAGATCGGAAGGCGAGCGGTCGGCGGAGATGATGACCTGGCGGTTATGGTCGATCAGCGCATTGAAGGTGTGGAAGAATTCTTCCTGCGTCGACTCCTTGCCGGAAATGAACTGCACATCGTCGATCATCAGCACGTCGACGGTGCGGAACTGCTGCTTGAAGGCCATCGTGTCCTTGAAGCGGAGCGCCCGGACGAACTGGTACATGAACTTTTCGGCCGACAGATAGAGCACCTTGCGCTCGGGCTGACGGCGACGGATTTCCCAGGCGATCGCATGCATCAGATGCGTCTTGCCGAGGCCGACGCCGCCATAAAGGAAGAGCGGATTGAACGTGACATCCGTCGCCTCGGAGACGCGGCGGGCGGCGGCATGGGCAAGCTCGTTCGACTTGCCGACAACGAAAGCCTCGAAGGTGAAACGCGGATCGAGCGGCGCACCGACGCCCGCGTCTTCCAGACTGCCGGGCACGCTCTCACGGGCGGCGGGGTTCGACGGCGCAGGCGGCGCCTTTGCCGACATGGAAGCCACAACAGGGCGGACAGGTTCGCGGCGCGGCGCATCCGGCTTTTCGGGCGCCGGCGCGACAGCGCCGCGCGTTTGAACCAGCACTTCGACGCGGTGAAGGGCCGGGTCCTCGTCCTGCCAGAGCGCCGTCAGACGGTCGGCATAATGCGAAACGAGCCAATTGCGGATGAAGCGCGTCGGCGCGGCCAGCAGAACCTTGCCGTCGCCAATGCCGACCAATTCGATCTGTTTAAACCAGCTGTCGAACGTCGCTTCGCCGAGCTCAGCATGAAGCCGGGCGCGCACGCGACGCCATTGCTCGCCAAGAGCAGGATCATTGCTCACGGGCGCCCTTTCCATCGAAAATTCACGTACCTGTTCCCGCAACGAAATATCTGCAACCGTCGCCGGAGCTTCATTCCCGGCGCGAAAGGCGGGCTTTGCAGCGGAACCCATCTTGTTTTCGTTCACGACATCTACCCCTTCATCCCAATCCCGGGCCCCACTCCGAGATCCCCGAAGCGACACCTCACGGCGTCCGCTCCATTCAATACCCACTCTCAACCGGCACGGATTTCACCCCGCGACAGCCCTGTCTTCCGGTTCTTTCAGCTCTGGATCCACGGAAGGCCTGACGCCTTCCAGCCGTTGCGGCGTCCCCGATGCCGCGTCTCGTCGAGGTCGCCCTCGAATCCGCCCGCCACGTTATAGGCCTGCGAAAATCCGGCCTTCGTCATCGCGACCGCAGCCGCACGGCTGCGCGCACCCGACCGGCACAGGAAAAGGACCGGCGCGTCCTTGGGCACTCCCTTGAGAGCTGCACCAACCTCATCGACGAAAGAGGGATTGACCCCCATCGCCGGAAAACTCTGCCATTCAGCGAGAAGCGCTTCCTTGCCGAGCGGCGCCAAATCGGCAATGCCGACGAAGGACCACTCCGCACGCGTGCGCACATCGACCAGAACCGCGGTGGGATTTTCAGAGAGCACGCGCCATGCCTCCTCGGCCGACACGTCGCCCGCGTAACTACCAGGTTGTTCGCCGAGGATTTGAGGCTTCACGTTTCCACCTGCCTTGTCCGACATAGCCGCGCCTCTTTCCCGCACACCACATCGCAGCCACAGCGCGAGACACAGTTTTCTCCACCGAGAAAATTC
>DASVNC010000050.1:0-4430 GCA_036384055.1 Parvibaculum sp. | reverse complement strand
GCCGGAATGATTTCGCCGCCCGGCATGGAACCCTATTGCGCGACGAAATTCGCGGTCGTCGCCATGTCGGAAGGTTGGGCGGGGCAGCTTGCGCCGGAAAACATCGGCGTCTCGGTGCTGTGCCCGGGCTTCGTCAAAACGCGCATCTTCGAAAGTGAGCGCACGCGGCAGGACAAGTTCGGCAAGGCGGAGGAGGCGGTAAGCGCCGAGCCTTCCGCGGCGCAGAAACTGGTGCAGGCCGGCATCGATCCCGACGTCGTCGGCGCCTGTGTCTTCGAGGCCGTGCGCGACAACGATCTCTACATCTTCACGCATCCCGACATGCGACCGGCGGTCGAGCAGCGATTCCAGCGCATCATGGACGGTTTCGACAAGGCCGAGCGCCGCGCGGCGCTTTCCGGCATCGACCCCAGATCGCCGCAGGTCATCGATATGCTCAGCAACTAGAACAGGGCGGGAAACGTCATGCGCTTCGGAATTTTTTACGAGCATCAGCTGCCGCGGCCGTGGAACGACGGCGACGAGCTGAAGCTCTTTCAGGATGCGCTTGATCAGGTCGAGCTTGCCGACAAGCTCGGCATCGACCACGCCTGGGAAGTCGAACACCATTTTCTGGAAGAATATTCCCATTCTTCCGCACCGGAAGTTTTCCTCGCCGCCTGTTCGCAGCGAACGAAGAATATCCGTCTGGGCCACGGCATCACGCTGATGCCGCCGAACTACAATCATCCGGCGCGCGTCGCCGAACGCATCGCAACGCTCGATCTCGTGTCGAAAGGCCGCGTCGAATGGGGCACCGGCGAAAGCTCGGCGCTGCTCGAACTCGGCGGCTACCGCGTTCCGGTCGAACAGAAGCGCAGCCAGTGGCGCGAGGCTGTGGAGCAATGCGCCAACATGATGGCGATGGATCCCTATCCGGGTTACGAAGGCGAATTCTTCTCGATGCCTTGCCGCAATGTGGTGCCGAAGCCGGTTCAGAAGCCGCATCCGCCGCTCTGGGTCGCCTGCTCCAACCGCGAGACGATCAAGCTGGCGGCGCGTCTGGGCATCGGCGCGCTGACGTTCTCGTTTGTCGATCCGGCGGAAGCGAAGTCCTGGGTCGACGACTACTACCGCATCTTCAAGGAAGAATGCGTGCCGATCGGTCACGCCTGCAATCCGAACATTGCGATGGTGACTGGCTTTTCGCTGCATCACGACGCGGCGCAGGCGAAGGCGCGCGGCATGGACGGGTTCCGCTTCTTCAGCTACGCGCTCGGCCATCATTATATTTTCGGCGAGCACAAGCCCGGCCGCACCAACATCTGGGATCAGTTCGAGAAGGCGCGCGAGACGATGCCCGAAGAGGGCGGCAGCCGCGGCATCGGCACGCCGGACGACATGCGCAAACATCTGCGCGGTTTCGCGGAAGCCGGCGTCGATCAGGTGTCGTTCATCCAGCAGGGCGGGCGCAACAAGCATGAGGACATCTGCTCGTCGCTCGAAATGTTCGCCAAGGAGGTTATGCCGGAATTCAAGGCGCGCGAAGCCGAGCGCCAGGCACGCAAAGCCGAGGAGCTGGCGCCGTTCATCGAGGCGGCAATGAAACGCAAGACGTTCATGAAGCCGCTCAGCGACGAAGAGATTCCGAACGTCGTCGCCCTCGGCCGGCAGATCGCCCAGAGTGCGAAATCCGCCGATTAAAACCTGTTCATGTGGGCGATTGAAGCGCGTCCCGGGCTGGGGCTCGCTCCGTATCATGTGATAGGATAGTTGGATGAAAAACATCATCCGCGCGGCTCTCACGGTCGCATTCATTGCCGCGAGCACGGCCGCTGTCGCTCTTCCCAGAGCGGAGGAGGACATACATACCGGCGCCGATCTCATCGCTGCCTGCCATGCGCTGACGGCGCAGGACACCTCCGATGCCGGCACGCTGGCCTCGACCGCATGCCGGCATTTTCTCGGCACGATGGTGTTGAAGGTCTACAAGGCGACGACACCCGGGATGCCGACCGAGTTCAGCCGCATCGGCCCGAAGGGCGACGAGACGGCCTGCTTTCGCCTGCCGCCATCGCTGCCCTATACGGACCTTGCCGGATACATCGCAAGCTATTACGAGGCGCATCCCGAGTTGGGTGAGCGTCCGGCTTTTGAACTGGCGGCGCGCACGCTGGCGGCGAAGTACCCCTGTCCTCAGTGACAAGGGTATCCACTCTTATTTGATTGCGGTCAGCGCGGTCTGAATGCCTGCGGCCGTTTTCTGCGCGCTGGCAAGATCGGTGTCGGCGATGCCGGCTTCAGCCTTCGCCGCCTCGCTTTCGAGAGAGGCTTTCGTCGCCGCGTCTGTTGCATCCGGAATGGCGCCCTTGCCCAATTCCTTGCAGGGGTTCATTTCCTTCGGTGCGAAGCCCTTGCCGTCCGGGCCGACGAGGCAGTTCAGCGTGTGATGGAGGTGCGTATGCACCGTGTCGATATCGGCGCCCTGGGCAGCGAGGCCTGCATGCTGAGCGGCGGCGGCGATTTCGTTTTTCAGGCCGGCCGCGAAGGCGGACGAGGCGGTGAGAAAAATGCCGGCGACGCCGATCGCAGCGGCCATTTTTATGGAACTGGTTCCGCGCATTGTTGCACTCCTTTTCACAGGGTCTGGGGGTCTGGACTCAATTAGCCCACCACACGGCGGACAAGTTCGCAACGGATACCGACAAGCTCTGGATTGAGTTCGACTACTCGCTCTGTGGCGCTTTCGCCGCGCCGTCTCTTTTGAAGGCGTCGAGGTCGGCTTGCGTGTTGAGGTTGAAAAGCCTCGCCCGCTCGCCGACCTTTCGCGCTTTTATGTGGTCAAGCCAACGATGAAAGGCGACGTCCGGCGCGGCGGCGAGATAGGCGTCAAGCGCGCCCGCGCATGAGACCGGCCAGAAGCCCAGGAGATGCTGGTCTTCCAGCACGGCTGGCCCGTCACCCACAAGACGCGCGGCGAGATCCGCCGGAAACGGCAGAACATCGACGGGCGCGCTGATGACGGCGTCGAATCCATGCGCCGCTGCAAAGGCCAGCGCGCCGTTAAGCCCACCAAGCGGGCCAAGCCCCGGCGATGGGCGATCTTCGATCCGCCTCAAACCGTTCCTGTCGCGCCCACACAAGGCGATTTCGGCAACCTGCGGCGCCAGCCCCTCGATCACATGGTCGAGCATGGGCTTGCCGCCGACGATCTCGGCCGCCTTATCGCGTCCGAGACGCCGCGATCCGCCGCCCGCCAGAATGGCGCCCAGAATTTTTTTCGTATTTGGATGAGTCGGAGCCAAACCTTCGGATTCCATCTTCGCGAACGTGTTCGCCTCTGTCATTTAAACATGAATCCGAAATGGATCGCCGCTGTATTCGCGACAAGACCTTTGCCGTCGGCCCGGGAGAGGGAATTCGATTTGGCCCCAGGGCCACTATTCCAAGTCGTTAAATTAATGGTGCCCCCGGCAGGAATCGAACCCGCGACCCCCTGATTACAAATCAGGTGCTCTACCAACTGAGCTACAAGGGCATCCGGTCTGGCGTTGCCGCCGCCGCGCGCCAGACGATGTGGCGTGGAACATACTTTCGGGGTGGTGTGCCCGCAAGGGGCCGGCGACGCGGTTCCTTTTTCCGCTGCCTGTGAGCTCGTGTCGTGCGCGCGCATGCGAAGCGCCAAATAGGCTTGGTCCGGCGCGGCGATGCGGCTTAGATTGAGCCCGGGTTTTTTGGGGGCGTGAGAGTGGGTAATCCGGTTTATTGGGCCTTGGGCACGCTGCTTGTCGCGGCGTTGGCCGGGGCGCTCGCCTGGGCCGTGGCGACGCGCAGGCTCGGGCGCTATGGGCCCTATGTCGCCGGTGCTGCCGTTGCCGCTGTGCTGTGGACGGCGTGGCCTTATCTGTATGTCTATCAATTGCAGACGGCGCTGGCGGATGGCGACAAGGTGCGTCTGGCGGTCATCGTCGACTGGCCCTCGGTGCGCGAGGGCATCCGCGAAGATCTGAAGGCCGCCTATACCAACCGGTTCGTCAGCCCCGATCCGCGCGTGCAAGGCCTGTCGCAGGCGCTGAGCAGCGCGGCGATCGACCGTGTGGTTGAAGCGCAGATCAATCCGAGCACGCTCTCTCAAATGGTCAGGCAGGGTTATCAGGACGACAACCCGATGGCTGTGGTGCGCTATGCCTTTTTCGAGCGCGGGCCGCTCGTCTTCCGCGCCGACATAGGGCCGCCCGGCTCGGCGCCGGATCACCAGACCATCTACATCATGGAATGGAGCTGGGGCTGGCAGCTCAAGCGTATCATCGTCGCGCCCTATCTGCTCGGGCTCGGCGGATCCTAGCTCTTCCGCCGCGACAATTCATAAAGCGCGACGGCGGCGGCGTTCGAGACGTTGAGGCTCTTCATCTCGCCGGTGGCGGGCAGCCGCGCGAGGATGTCGCAATGTT
>DASVNC010000049.1:0-5719 GCA_036384055.1 Parvibaculum sp. | reverse complement strand
CGACATCGGCTTCACGCAGGTTTCGGTCAGCCACCACGTCAGCCCCCTGATGAAATTCGTCTCGCGCGGCGACACGACGGTGGTCGATGCCTATCTCTCGCCGATCCTGAAGCGTTATGTCTCGCGGGTTGCGGGCGCGCTCGGCGCCGGCACGCGGCTGTTCTTCATGCAGTCGTCGGGCGGCCTCACCGAGGCCTCGCTCTTTGAGGGCAAGGACGCGATCCTCTCGGGTCCGGCGGGCGGTGTCGTCGGCGCGGTGGAAACGGCTGGCCTCGCGGGCTTCCCGCGCATCATCGGCTTCGACCTGGGCGGCACCTCGACCGATGTCTGCCACTATGACGGCGAGCTCGAACGCAGCTTCGAAACCGAAGTCGCCGGCGTCCGCATGCGCGCACCGATGATGCAGATACATACCGTCGCCGCGGGCGGCGGCTCCATCCTCCACGCCGATGCCGGTCGGCTGCGCGTCGGCCCGGAGTCCGCCGGCGCCAATCCCGGCCCCGCTGCCTATCGCCGCGGCGGCCCGCTCACCGTCACCGACGCCAATGTGATGACCGGCAAGCTGATGCCGGACTTCTTCCCGCATGTCTTCGGGCCTCACGCCGACCAACCGCTCGACGCCGGGGCGGTCCGCGAAAGGTTCGCCGGCCTCGCCCACAAACTCGACCGGACGCCCGAGGAAACGGCCGACGGCTTTATCCGCATCGCCGTCGAGAACATGGCCCAGGCCATCAAGAAGATTTCGGTGCAGCGCGGCCATGACGTGACCGGATATGCGCTTGCCTGCTTTGGCGGCGCCGGCGGGCAGCACGCTTGCCTGGTCGCCGACGCGCTTGGCATGAGCAGGATATTCTTCCATCCGCTCTCGGGCGTTCTCTCGGCCTATGGCATGGGTCTCGCCGACATTCGCGCCATCCGCGAGCGCGCCGTCGAAAGGCCACTCGACGCGGCGGGGCTCGCATCCGTCGCCGCCGCAATTGCCGAGCTCTCGGCCGAAACACGCGGCGAGCTGCTGCAACAGGGGCTCGCGCCTGAGAAGATCGCGCTCATTCCCCGCTTCCACCTGCGCTATGCGGGCACCGACACGGCCCTCATCGTCGGCCAGGGCGCGCTCGCCGAAATCCGCGCGAGCTTCGAGGCGGCACACCGCAAGCGTTTCGGCTTCATTGCGGGCGACAAGCCCATCGTTATCGAAGCCGTCTCGGTCGAAGCCATCGGCAGGGACGCCGAAGCGGATGGCGAGCGCCACGGCGCGACACGCGAAGGCGCCCTGCCGCCGCCCGCGCACATGGCGCGCATCTTCACCGCCGGTGAGTGGCATGACACGCCGGTTCACCTGCGCGAAGCGCTCGCGCCCGGCGACACGCTTCAAGGTCCGGCCATCGTCGTGGAGCCGCACCAGACCATTGTCGTTGAACCCGGCTGGTCGGCGGAGGTGACATCTCTCGATCACATCGTATTGACCCGCCGCGAGAAGAAGACCCGCGCCCACGCGATCGGCACCGACGCCGATCCCGTCATGCTGGAAATCTTCAACAACCTCTTCATGTCGATCGCCGAACAGATGGGGTTCACGCTGGAAAAGACCGCGTACTCCGTCAACATCAAGGAGCGTCTGGATTTCTCCTGCGCTATTTTCGACCGCGCGGGCGGCCTCGTCGCCAACGCGCCGCACATGCCGGTGCATCTGGGTTCGATGGGCGCAAGCGTCCGCACGATCATCGAACAGAATGCGGAGATGGGCCCCGGCGACGTCTTCGTGCTGAACGCGCCCTACAACGGCGGCACACATCTCCCCGACGTCACCGTCGTCGCGCCGGTCTACGACGAGACGGACCGCGACCGGCTTTTCTACGTCGCCGCGCGCGGCCATCAGGCCGACATAGGCGGCATCTCACCCGGCTCCATGCCCGCGCATTCGAAAACGGTCGAGGAAGAAGGCGTCCTCATCGACAACTTCAAACTGGTCGAGCGCGGCCGCTTCCGCGAAGCGGAAATGCACGCCCTGCTTTCCTCCGGCCGCTGGCCCGCCCGCAACCCGGATCAGAACATCGCCGATCTCCGCGCCGAAATCGCCGCCTGCGAAAAAGGCGCGCAGGAGCTGCGCAAGATGGTCCGCGACTTCGGCCTCGATGTTGTCGAAGCCTATATGCGCCATGTCCAGGACAATGCCGAGGAAAGCGTCCGCCGCGTCATCGGCAAGCTGCAGGACGCATCCTTCGAGCAGAAGATGGACGACGGCTCCATCATCCGCGTCAAGGTGACGGTCAACCGCGCGGCGCGCTCCGCCGTCATCGATTTCACCGGCACCAGCGCCGAGCTCAAATCCAACCTCAACGCGCCCTCCGCCGTCGCCCGCGCGGCTGTGCTCTACGTTTTCCGCTGCATGGTCGATGACGACATTCCGCTGAACGAAGGCTGCCTGAAGCCGCTCGACATCGTCATTCCCGAAGGCTCGATGCTCGCGCCGCGCTACCCGGCCGCCGTCGTCGGCGGCAACGTCGAAACGAGCCAGGCCGTCACCGACGCTCTCTTCGGCGCCTTCGGCGTCATGGCGTCGGCGCAAGGCACGATGAACAATCTCACCTTCGGCAACGACAAATATCAGTATTACGAAACCATCTGCGGCGGCGCGGGCGCGGGCGCGGATTTCGACGGCGCCGACGCCGTCCACACCCACATGACGAATTCGCGCCTCACCGATCCGGAAATTCTCGAATGGCGCTTCCCGGTCATTCTCGAGAACTTCGCCATTCGCCGCGGCTCCGGCGGCAGGGGCGCGCATCGCGGCGGCGACGGCGTAACGCGCTCCATCCGCTTCCGCGAAAAGATGACCGTCTCGATCCTCTCGACGCACCGCATCGTGCCGCCTTTCGGCCTCGCCGGCGGCAGCGCGGCATCGCTCGGCAAAAACGCCGTCCGCCATGCGAATGGCAGCATCGAAAATCTTGCTGGCTCCGATCAGGTCGAGCTTGAAGTAGGCGATACCATCCTCATTCAGACACCTGGCGGTGGGGGATTTGGCGCAGCCTGAACTGTGAAATGTGCGGGCGCATGAGTCGGCTCACGCCGATTCCATTCACAGGCACAAATTGGCACATGGCATATGCGTCACAACTGCCGGTTTTCAGGCGGATTCCGGCCCGTTGCAGCCCGTGCAAGCGGGCCACAATGTGACCGTGACAACGCAGCGACAAATTGTCTTGCACAGCTTTCTCACTGGGACAAAATCTGCGGCGTGACCCCACGGCTTTGGGAGGCCAACATGACCTTGTCCACGCAAGTCGGTTACGTCGTCACCTGTCTCGCATTTCTTTTCGTCGGCGCGATCACGGTCGGGCTCATCTAGATCATTTTTGATTCAGGTGGAATCGTCATTGCGAGCCCCCCTCGGGTCGTGCCGGAGGCACGCCCAAGGACGGGCTCCGGGGCGTGGCAATCCAGCCCTGCGGCTCTCTGGATTGCTTCGCTCGCACTCGCAATGACGAATGATGCCTACGCCGCTTCTTCTTCCGGATCGCGCCCCGGCGTGTAGTTGAGGATCGGCGCCAGCCAGCGCTCGCATTCCTGCAGGCTCATGCCTTTGCGCTGGGCATAGTCCACCACCTGATCGCGCTCAATGCGCCCGACGCCGAAATATTCCGACTGCGGATGGCTGAAATAAATCCCGCTGACGGCAGCGCCCGGCCACATCGCGTAGCTTTCCGTGAGCTTGATGCCCGCTGCTTTTTCGGCATCGAGCAACTCAAAAAGCGTTTTCTTCTCGGTATGATCGGGCTGGGCCGGATAGCCGGGCGCAGGCCGGATGCCCTGATATTTTTCGGCGATTATATCCTCGTTCGACAGCGTTTCATCCGCCGCATAGCCCCAGAACTCGCGGCGCACCCGGGCATGCAGATGCTCGGCAAAAGCCTCCGCCAGCCGGTCGGCCAACGCCTTCGACAGGATCGCCTTGTAATCGTCGTTCTTCTCTTCGAAGCGCCTGGCGACCGCGTCCTCGCCGTGGCCGGACGTCACCGCGAAGCCGCCGATATAATCGGCAATGCCGGTCTCCTTCGGCGCGATGAAATCGGCCAGCGCCATGTTGGCGCGCACCGACTTGCCCCGCGCCATCTGCTGACGCAGCGAGTGCAGCACGGTCAGCCGCTTCGTGCGCGTGTCGTCGGTGTAGAGTTCGATGTCGTCGGTGCCGATCTCGTTCGCCGGCCAGAAGCCGATGACGGCCGACGCCTTCACCCACTTTTCGGCGACCATCTGCTTCAGCATCTCCTGCGCGTCGGCAAAGAGCGCCCGCGCCGCTTCGCCCATCTTGTCGTCGCTCAGAATTTGCGGGTACTGGCCTGCCAGCTCCCATGTGGCGAAGAAAGGCGTCCAATCGATATAGGGCACCAGCTTCTCGAGCGGATAGTCCTCGAAAGTTTTCGTGCCGAGAAAGCTCGGCTTCTTCGGAACATAGCCGCGCCAGTCGATCTGCAGCCGATTGTCGCGTGCGGCGGCGAGGGTCTGGCGGTCCTTTGCATCCCGTGCATGCGCATGCGCCGTCGCCATCTTGGCATATTCGTCGCGCACTTCGGCGACGAACTTGTCCTTCGCCGTCGCCGAAATGAGGTTGGAGACGACGCCCACCGCGCGGCTTGCATCGGTGACATAGATCGCCTGCCCGCGCCGGTAGTTCGGATGAACCTTGACGGCTGTGTGGATGCGGCTCGTCGTCGCCCCGCCGATCAGCAGCGGAATGTCGAAGCCCTCGCGCTCCATCTCGGCGGCGACATGGCACATCTCGTCGAGGCTCGGCGTGATGAGGCCGGAAAGCCCGATCACATCGACCTTCTCCGCCCGCGCCGTTTCGAGAATCTTCTGCGCCGGCACCATGACGCCGAGGTCGATAACCTCGAAATTGTTGCACTGAAGAACGACGCCGACGATGTTCTTGCCGATGTCGTGAACATCGCCCTTGACGGTCGCCATCAGGATTTTCGCCGCCGCCTGCTTCTGCGCGGCGCCGGTGCGCTTCTTCTCTTCCTCCATGAACGGCAGCAGATAGGCGACCGCCTGTTTCATGACGCGGGCGGATTTGACCACCTGCGGGAGGAACATCTTGCCCGACCCGAAGAGATCGCCGACGACGTTCATGCCGTCCATCAGCGGCCCTTCGATGACGTCGAGCGGCCGCGTCGCTTCCTTGCGCGCGGCTTCGGTGTCCTCTTCGATGAAGGCATTGATCCCTTTGACGAGAGCATGAGTGAGGCGTTCCTTCACCGGCAGTTCCCGCCAGGAAAGATCTTCTTCCTTCTTCCTGCCCGCATCACCCTTATAGCGTTCGGCGATTTCCAGCAGACGCTCCGTCGCGTCCGCCCGCCGGTTGAGGATCACATCCTCGACACGCGTCCTGAGCTCCGGTTCGATCTCGTCATAGATAGCAAGCTGGCCGGCATTGACGATGCCCATGTCCATGCCCGCCTGAATGGCGTGGTAGAGGAACACCGAATGCATCGCCTCGCGCACCGGCTCGTTGCCGCGGAACGAGAACGAGATGTTTGAAACGCCGCCCGAGACATGCGCGTAAGGCAGGCTTTGGCGAATGCGCCGCGTCGCCTCGATGAACTCGACGCCGTAATTGTTGTGCTCCTCGATGCCGGTCGCCACCGCGAAGATATTCGGATCGAAAATGATGTCCTGCGGCGGAAAACCGACCTTATCGACCAGCAGATTGTAGGAG